>JANQQO010000230.1 GCA_028289305.1 Rickettsiales bacterium
CTATCCTCAAGCTTCTACAAGCTCTGGACGGACCACCTGTATAGCGGAGTACTGGGGTGTGGGGTCTCGGACCTCGCACCCTTTCACTCGCTAGTTGTGCATTCTGTGCCCGAACCGCCTCTCTTTGCAAGAAATTTGACGCGCCAATAAGCTCGCCCGAGACCAACCACTTCAATTCCTGGCAGCGAACTCCTGCTCTTCTTTACCAACTGCATCGGCACAGATGGTGCATAACTCCTGATTTATGCACCAGTCCTCACCCCCCCCCGTTTCCGGGCTGTGGATATGGTGCATATTTACGGTGCAAGTAACAAGCGTATTTAGTATGCTGAAAAGCATGGAAATTGGATACGCTAGAGTTTCAACCGCAACCCAAAATCTCGATCGTCAAATCGCCGCGCTCCGCGCTGCTGGCGTTGATAAAATCTACCGTGAGAAAGCCTCTGGGAAAGCACTGAAGGGCCGCCCGCAGCTTGAGAAGGCCATTGATGCCCTTGGCACAGATGATGTGCTGGTGGTGGCAGAATGGGACAGGGCCACCCGATCTATGAATGATGGCCTCAACATCATTGCGCGTGTCGCGGCGCGCAGCGCTATGGTCAAGGCTCTTGATAAGCCGTGGCTGGATCTGACCACGCCTATCGGCAAGGGTTTTCTCGCCTTCTTATCGGCTTTGGCCGAAGATGAGCGCGAGCGCATCATAAAACGGGCCGCCGAGGGTCGCAAAGCCGCGCGTGAGAAGGGAGCTAAGTTCGGCCCAAAGCCCAAGTTGACAGATCACCAGATCGAGAAGGCACTACAGCGCAAGGCCGCCGGGCACAGCTGCCGGGAAATCGCACGCGATATGGGCGTATCTCATTCAACAATCGTGCGGCTGTGATTTACCCCTATGCATGCATAGGGGTAAACCTCGACAACACTGGTTGCTGATCAAAGACGATGCTACTCGGCCCCTATACCGCTTTATAGAGGACCATGGTCAATAACCATGGCCCTCCGCTTTCCAGGGTTACCTCGCCGCACGCCCGTTTCTTTCACGTGCTCTCTAGCACCTCCTTTTTGCAACACGCAGCATTCGCCAGCTAAGGTATACCTGTAGCATTGATGCCGCTATGGATGCCGTTAGGAGGATCACATGGATGACGTCCGACATACCATTTTCTCCTCTGTTTTACTCGCATCACTTCTTATGCGTCTACTATTTCACCTTTTCTATCTATTTTCCACACCTCCTTTCACATTATACCCTTCTATTGTCTTGATTACTCACGCTTTTTGGCCCACCTCCTTTCACATACTAACTCTAATCACTCATTCAATATGTTGTGTTGTTGGTGCTCAGATTGTCAACCCCAAATCCTGACGCTGATTCACATATACATAACGCTCCTATACGTGCAATTTTAATAATTCATAAACCTCTCCGCTTTTTTCCCTTGCTTTTGTTTTCCACGCGTGCTACGCGCCCTAACCTTTTGTTTCTATTATTTTTCCGCTTTTTTCGCCCTCACACCCCTCTCATTTTTTCCGTTCTTCGGCCTCTCAGATGGCAGTTTTGGCTTGCGCCGCCCATTACTCCCCCCTAATGTAATCAAGTCCGACATGCCATTTTCTCTCTGCTCGAGAGAAATCGCAAGTCAAAAACAGCCGCCTGGTTCGCCAGCGGCTGTTTTTATTTTAGCTTCTTGAGACGCTATTTTCTCTCGCACCACTTGTCGCTGCCACTCCTCATGCCCATGCCAATAAACCTTCTCTCTTACTATTGCTTTCCTCATACGCCTCCCTACTTTTTAGGCCCACACCGCCACTTTCTTTTTTCTTCATTAATATCTCTTTCTACTCTCTTATGGACTTTTTGCCCTTTTTCTCTCCTGCACCGCTTTCCTTATATTAGATCGACTACATCTCTAATATATCGCTCTTTGCCTTAACTTTTTTTTCTTGTATTATAAAACTGACACGATTTCCCCTCCTCCTCTCTACATTTTCTTTATTCTGTTATTAATATTATTTATTATCCTTATTGTATAATACATTCCGCTTCAACTGATAACACGTCTCTACTCATGACACAAATGGCGATTCACTCTTGCGCTTTAGCCATTTTCAAATTGTCTTATTAGACCATAGGAATTGATTACCGTCTTCGCTTCTTATCCTCATTACAACGTATGTACACTACTATTTCACGCTCTAATATCTTTCTCTGCGACGTCGTAAACACATTAGAGGGCTAATATATTAAATGCTGCTACTGCTCAAGTCATTAAACCTAAAAAGATAAATTTTGATATACACCATCATGTTAACCTACGCCTTACTATACTAACGGCCTTTTTTGTAGCGAACGTTACCATACTATCTCTCTACACCAATAATATTGATAATTTAAATCATGCCAACATACTGCCCTCTAAGGTCTGGGTCTTCGGGTTACTTTATTATGTCATTTTTTGATTTATGAGAATTATTGTAAAAAGATATCTTACTGTTTTGCAAGAAAGAGCCGCCGCAATAGAAGTGCCGCTCACTTACGCAATATGACGGGAGAGATTTTTCAATGGCGATTTTGTAATTTGGTTTATTTATGTTTTTGCTATATATGGATGAACACCCTTTGATTTCGGTTTTCTCGATAGCCAGACGAACGCATGTCAAATATCTATTGCTAATTATTCTTTATTGTAATGCAGCCGATATAATATTCCTGCTATAAATGCTACTGCGCCGGTAATAAACAAATATATTTGTATTGTACTAAATTTTTCTTGCGCTTCCATCCACGTAAGGTGATATGGGTTATCGCTAAATTTATGATTTATTTCATATGCTTCGCAGCTTCGTTCTATATCCATTCTTTCGAATTGCTCTGTTACAACTTCTAGATTATCTAGACGTGAACAAATATTAGAAATTTGATTATGCGTGTGCAAATCTCGACTCCGCATCTCCTGCATTGTTAGTTCGCTCACCAATGTAAGTTGTAAGAAGGAGAGAAACAGGAGGATCAATGCGCCTGGCAAATCAGCAAAATTTTTCCAAAACAATATTCTCGGCATATACAAAAAGACCTATTTGCGTCGTTTATATAAACGCCTAGCCTAATTATATGACAAACATCAGGTACGTTTGGCTCATATCTAGAATGAAGACATGTGATCTTTCTATACCGGCTATACCATTCTTGATATCTGTTTTTATGTAAGTAAATTTGCCGCATACGGGCGTTAAATCGCCATTATAACGTGTTTTATTATATAATAGCATCTTTTTCTAAAGCCCCTTCATGATCCGAAGTGCGTAGATATTGTAGAACGGTTGCGGCAATAAATCGCTAACTAATATCCTCTGTGCATCATACCTGCCTCTGACCTTTCCCCTGGATTAGGTCCGTGCAGAACTGGAATTCTCCGGTTTGGGTTTGGCGTTGAGCGCCGGCGCGGAGACCACAAGAGGCTCGAGCGACGGCGCGGTGGTGACACCGAGAAACTCCTTGGGTGAGAGGTATCCGAGCGCCGAGTGAGGGCGCATTTCGCTCATATTTAACAGTATGTATGAATTGTCTTAAATTATGAATCCCCCTCTTCCGAACCCTTTGGAATCATTCACAGAGAAATCAACGCTGGCGCCGGCCTGGCCAGCTCGCCGGCGGTGTGGATCCGGTCAATTCATTTAAGAGAATTAATCAATTCCGAAAAATCTGGAAGGTAGGTTGGAATAGCCAAAGGGGTATTCCAACGGATGTAGACGTTGAACACATACACTGAGGATTACGCTTCAGTTTGAATCACCCCTATGCGGACTGCGAACGCGGATGGGAGGGGCAACCTTCTCCCCAGTCACGCG
>JANQQO010000055.1 GCA_028289305.1 Rickettsiales bacterium
CGGGTTCGACGAAGATTCACGTCGATGTGGATGCATCCTCGATTAATAAAAACATTATGGTGGATATTCCTGTGGTTGGTGATGCGGCGGTGGTGCTGGAGCAGATGCTGGCCGAGTGGAAAAAGAAGAAATACACGGTTGATAAAAAGGCATTAAAAAGCTGGTGGCAGCAGATTGAGACCTGGCGCAAGGTGGATTCGCTGGGCTATACGCAGAAAGGCAAGCTGACCAAGCCGCAATATGCGCTGGATCGACTGAACACGCAGCTGCAAGGCACGGATTATTACGTGACCACCGATGTGGGGCAGCATCAGATGTGGGCGGCGCAATATATCGATTTTGAAAAGCCGAACCGCTGGATGACCTCTGGTGGGCTGGGCACGATGGGGTATGGCGTGCCGGCGGCGATTGGTACGCAGATTGGCAACCCGAAGAAGCTGACTGTGTGTGTGACGGGTGAAGCATCGCTGATGATGAATATGCAGGAGTTTTCAACGATTGCGCAATATCGCCTGCCGGTGAAGGTGTTTATTCTGAATAACCATTATATGGGCATGGTGCGGCAGTGGCAGGAGCTGTTCCACGGCGATCGGCATTCGGAAAGCTATATGGATGCCCTGCCCGATTTCTGTGCGCTGGCCGATGCGTTTGGCATTGCGAGCCTGCGCTGCGAAAGGCCGGAGGATGTGGACGATACTATTGCGGAGATGCTGAAGATAAAAGGGCCGGTGATTGTGGATATGGTGGTGGATCAGAATGAGAATGTATACCCAATGATCCCGGCGGGTGCGGGGCACCACGAGATGAAGCTACACCCGAACCAGCAGGTGAAGGTGGATGAAAAGGCTGCCCGGGAGCAGGTGTGATGGCGAAGAAGAAGCAACAGGAAGCGCCGCAGAGCGTTTATAGTGATCCAACCGCAGCGCAGCAGGCGGAAAAACGCGAGCGGCATACGATTTCGGTGTTGGTGGATAACGAATTTGGTGTGTTGGCGCGGGTGATTGGCCTGTTTTCTAGCCGTGGGTATAATATCCAAAGCCTGACGGTGAGTGAGGTGGATCACGAGAAGAGCATCTCACGCATTACGATTGTGACGCGCGGGAAGCCGGCGGTGATTGCGCAGATTATGGCGCTGCTCGAGCGCTTGGTGCCGGTATATACCGTCTATGATTTAACAGTGGCGGGACCGCATATTGAGCGGGAGGTAGCGCTCGTGAAGGTGGTGGGAGAAGGCAAGGCACGCGCAGAAGCGCTGGCGATTGGTGATCGCTATGGCGCACGGACGGTGGATTCGACCGAGAATTCATTCGTGTTCGAATTGTCGGATCGACCGGAGGAATTAGAAGAATTTATTGCATTATTGCGCCCTTTGGGGTTAGTAGAGATCTGCCGCACCGGGGTGACGGCGATTTCTCGCGGCAATGAGGGGATAAAATATCCCAGTGAATAGACAGGAGATAATGTAATGGGTGATAAGCCAGAGATTACCTTAAATGCACAAGAAATAGCGAGTATCAACAAAGTTATAGGCATTCTTTATCTAATTAACACAGGGCTAAGGTCGTTTGCTGAGTCATTGCCTGAGAATAGAGGGCCTATGGGAGTTGTAGAAAGTTTTTCCATAGTGAATTCTATAGAGACCGGCAGAAAACTTTCAGCAAAACTAAGGCCCGAGGCGATGTTAACAGAGGGAGATATAAAAAATATCCAACAACTTAAAAGCGAAGCGCTCTCTGATCTGGGTGAGGTAAAAGACTACGTTACCGATCGAACTTTGCGGCCTTCTGCTGTGAACCGTGGCATGAGAGAAAGAGAGGTGGGTCAAGCGATGGAGGCCTTAGAGGCAATGTGTAAAATGCTATCATCTAAAATACCAAGTGTAGCAATGGAAGATTCTCCAGCAACCGATTTAACACGCTAAATATAAACATTAAAAAAAGGAGTTGTTATGAAAGTCTATTACGATGCGGATGCAGAACAGGATTTAATTAAGGGAAAGAAAGTGGCGGTGATTGGCTATGGTAGCCAGGGCCATGCGCATGCGCAGAATTTGAAAGATAGCGGAGTGGCGGATGTGATTATTGGTCTGCGCAGCTCCTCCAGTAGTGTAGAAAAGGCAAAACAGGCCGGGTTTGAGGTGAAAGAGCCGGCGGAAGCAGTGCGCGATGCCGATGTGGTGATGATTTTGGTGCCGGATGAGCATCAAGCCACGCTATATAGCAATGAAATCAATGGCAATTTGAAGGAAGGGGCGGCGCTGGCTTTTGCGCATGGGCTCAATATTCATTTTGATTTGATTAACCCGCGGGAAGATTTGGATGTGTTTATGGTAGCGCCCAAAGGGCCAGGACACACAGTGCGCGGGGAATATGTGAAGGGCGGCGGCGTGCCGTGCTTAGTGGCGGTGCATCAGGATGCTTCTGGCGCGGCGCTGAAGCTCGCGCTTTCTTATGCTTCTGCTGTGGGCGGTGGCCGCTCGGGCATTATCGAAACGACGTTCCGCGATGAATGCGAAACGGATCTGTTTGGCGAGCAGGCAGTGTTATGTGGCGGAGTGACGCATCTGATGCAGGCTGGGTTTGAAACGCTGGTGGAAGCGGGCTACCCACCGGAAATGGCGTATTTTGAGTGCTTGCATGAGATGAAGCTGATCGTGGATTTGATTTATGAAGGTGGGATGGCGAATATGCGCTATTCGATTTCGAATACCGCAGAATTTGGTGATTACCTGACCGGGCCGAAGATCATCACCGAAGAGACGAAGCAGGCGATGAAAGATGTGCTGACGCGGATTCAATCTGGCGAATTCACCAAGGAATATATCGACGATGCAAAAAACGGTTCACCACGCTTAAAAGCATGGCGTGACGCTAGCAAAGAGCACCAGCTAGAGAAGGTAGGTGGCGACTTGCGTGGTATGATGCCGTGGATTGGGAAGAATAAGTTGGTCGATAAAAAGGTGGCTTAGATAGCACCATCATACGATGTGTAATGGCCTGCAAATAACCATTTTCTGCGCTTCCGGTACTCAAGTAGTATTACCTACGATCCGTTCCGGTTCTTGAAAATGGATATTTTCGGCTCATTCTCCATCGCATGATGTCACTATCTAGAAAAGATTTCCTATTATGGACTGCAAATATTAGTCATTCCTGCGTAGGCAGGAATCTCTTTCTATTTTCGCATAGCTGGTGAGGGAGATCCCCGCCTTCGCGGGGATGACTTTTTTATAACTTCAAGGTTAATCATGCATGAGGCGTTTTTGCAGCGAGTGGTGGAGTTGTTTGCGTGCGAGGCGATGGCGCCCGTGGTAGGTGCAGAGCTGGAGTTTTATCTGCACGGCGATGTTTCTAAGACATTTTTTACGGAGTGTTACACCCGCTTTGGTGAAGCAGGGGTTTTAACGCATGCGATTACGCCAGAGAAGACGGCGGGGCAGTATGAAATCTCGCTCGTGCATTTGCCGGATGCGGTGGTGATGGCGGGCAATGTGGCGCGGGTGAAGGAGATTATTGCGGCGGAAGCGGAGGCGCGAGGGCTAGAGGCAGATTTTAGAGCGAAGCCCTTTGCGGATAAGCCTGGCAGCGGGTTACACATACATGTGCATGTGCAGGATAATGCGGGAAAGAATCTCCTTGCAAAGCAGGGGGTGGAGGAAGGTGAGGCGATGCGCTGGGCGATTGGGGGATTATGCGCGCTGATGCCGGCGAGTATGCGGTTTTTTGCACCGGAAGAGGAGTGTTATGCACGGTATACAGCCGTGCGGAACGAGGCGGAGGCTTATGCGCATAATGATGCGCCGGTGAATGTGAGTTGGGGTGGGAATAATCGTTCGACGGCAATTCGGATCCCGACGAGTACGGCGCTGCCGGAGGGGCGGCATATTGAGCATCGTGTGGGATGTGCGGATGCGGATCCTTATGGGGTAATTGCGGCAGTATTAACGGGCGTGCATTAT
>JANQQO010000275.1 GCA_028289305.1 Rickettsiales bacterium
CTCAACGCCTTTAATGGCTTCTACGTCGATAGGCGCAGGGAGATAATCAATCACCGCATCGAGCAGTGGCTGCACGCCTTTGTTTTTGAAGGCAGTACCGGTGAGCACGGGGACGAATAGGCCTTCGATCGTGCCTTTGCGGATGCAATCGCGGAGCTGTTCTGGGGTAGGTTCTTGGCCTTCCAGATAGGCTTCCATTACGGTATCGTCGGATTCTATCGCGGTTTCTACCAGCTTTTCGTGATATTCCTTGGCTTGGTCGGCCAGATCAGCGGGGATGTCTTCCTCGTGGAATTTTGCGCCGAGGCTTTCATCTTCCCAAACAACGGCTTTCATGGTGATGAGGTCGATGACGCCTTTGAACTGATCTTCTGCGCCGATGGGGAGCTGAAGGCAGAGTGGGGTTGCGCCCAAGCGGTCGGTGATCATGTCGACACAGCGGAAGAAATCAGCACCGGTGCGGTCCATTTTATTGACGAAGCACATGCGTGGTACGCCATATTTATCAGCTTGGCGCCATACGGTTTCAGATTGGGGCTCTACGCCGGCAACGCCGTCGAACACGGCAATGGCGCCATCGAGCACGCGCAAGGAGCGCTCTACTTCAATGGTGAAATCCACGTGGCCTGGGGTATCGATGATGTTGATGCGGTGATCACGCCAGAAACAGGTGGTGGCAGCGGAGGTGATGGTGATGCCGCGCTCTTGTTCTTGTTCCATCCAGTCCATCGTGGCTTCGCCCTCGTGGACTTCCCCGATTTTGTGGGATTTACCGGTGTAATACAGAACGCGCTCTGTGGTGGTGGTTTTGCCCGCATCGATATGGGCCATGATGCCGATATTGCGGTAGCGTTCTATAGGTGTGCTCCGTGCCATAGTGTACTCTTCCTCTTTTAAGATCGTATGGTTGTTATCTGACGAATAAATGACAGGGGTGCTTTAACCCCTATTGCCCCCATTTTTCAAGCAAAAAATGACAGTGAAGGGCGTGCGTGACGATTTTTTGTATTGTGCTACCAGCGGTAGTGGGAGAAGGCTTTGTTCGCCTCGGCCATTTTATGCGTGTTTTCACGCTGGGTGATGGCTTTACCGCGGTTGTTGAATGCATCGAGCAGCTCAGCACTCAGACGATCTTTCATCGTTCTTTCATTGCGGCTACGTGCAGCATTGATAAGCCAGCGGATCGACAGCGCCAGGCTGCGCTCGGAGCGCACTTCCATCGGCACTTGGTAGGTAGCACCACCAACGCGGCGAGAGCGTACTTCAATAGCAGGGCGTACGTTTTCGATCGCTTTGATGAAGACTTCTACTGGGTCTTGTTTGGCTTTGCTGTGGATGATTTCTAATGCGTCATAGACGATGCGCTCTGCGACGGATTTTTTACCGCGCTCCATGAGGTAGTTAGTGAATTTGGCGATGGTGATGTTGCCAAATTTTGCATCAGGATGGAGTTTGCGTTTTTCTGCTCTATGACGACGGGACATGAATGTTTTCCTTATTTATCGCTTATTTCGGACGCTTCGCACCGTATTTCGAACGGTTTTGCTTGCGGTCTTTGACGCCTTGGGTATCTAGCGTACCGCGGATGATGTGGTAGCGCACACCAGGAAGGTCTTTCACACGACCACCGCGAATCATCACCACGGAGTGTTCTTGCAAATTATGGCCTTCACCAGGGATATAGCCGGTGACTTCATAGCCATTGGTGAGGCGGATACGCGCAACCTTACGCAGCGCAGAGTTTGGTTTCTTTGGCGTGGTGGTATACACACGCGTGCAGACGCCACGTTTTTGTGGGCATGCTTCCAGCGCAGGCACTTTATTGCGCTTTATTTGTTTATCGCGCGGCTTGCGCACTAATTGGTTAATCGTGGGCATATATAAAGCCTAACCTCGTTTTTCTTCTGTATTCGCCTATGTTTCGCGAGTGAGCAATTCACCCCTCCCTCACGAAAGAGGGGCGCATCATAGTGATAGGTGTGGTGTGGGTCAAGCGAAAATTTGCCCGATACAGGGGGCTGTAGCCACGCATTGACTTCGCGTGCAAATAGCGCTAGATGTTTTGCGGTGGATAGCGGGGTAGTGAGGCGTTTATAAAATAGCATAGGTGAACGCATATGCACGGTCTGACGAAGTCTACGGTTTTTGCCGCTATTGTTCTTAGCATATTTACTGCAGTGATGGTTGGAGGGTTTGCGTACGCAGAAGAAGCGGCGTTTAGCTCTGTTTTGGTCAGTAAGGCGGAACAATTCTTAAGTGTGGTGGTGGGTGCGCTGCAAGCCGTGTTGTTTTACCCGATCGCGGGTGTACCGTTCTTGGTGTTGTGGCTCATTATTGGCGGGGTGTTTTTCACCCTCCGTTTAGGCTTTATTAATGTACGGCTGTTTGGGCATGCGATTGCGGTGGTGCGTGGGAAATATTCCACCAAGAAGGATCCGGGAGAGGTCTCGCATTTTCAGGCGCTCGCTGCCGCGGTATCGGCCACAGTGGGATTGGGGAATATTGCTGGTGTGGCGGTGGCCGTGTCGATGGGTGGGCCAGGCGCTGTGGTGTGGATGGCGATTGCCGGGCTCCTTGGCATGTCGACCAAATTTGCTGAAGTAACGATGGGGCAGAAATATCGCAAGTTTAATGAAAAGGGAAAGGTGTCTGGCGGCGCCTTTTATTATTTGCGTGACGGATTAAAAGAAAAGAATTTGCCGAAGCTGGGGAAGATATTGGCTGGCGTGTTCGCGGTGTTTTGTATTGGTGGTTCGCTGGGGGGCGGCAATATGTTCCAGGCGAATCAGTCAGTAGCGATTTTAACCACGACATTCGGCACGCTGCATAGCGTGGACTGGGTGATTGCGCTGGTGCTGGCGGTGAGTGTGGGGATTGTACTGATTGGTGGGATTAAGCGTATTGCGAAGGTGGCGGAAGCGATCGTGCCGCTGATGGCATTTATTTATATCAGTGCTGCGATGGTGGTGTTGCTGGCGAATGCTGATAAGGTAGGGCCAGCGCTGGCCTTTATGTTTTCCGATGCGTTTTCCGGTGAGGCGATAGGCGGCGGTATTATCGGGGCACTGATTGCAGGATTTCGCCGCGCCGCGTTTTCGAACGAGGCGGGGCTTGGATCGGCACCGATTGCACATGCGGCAGCACGGACCAAGGAGCCGGTGCGTGAAGGCTGCGTAGCTCTTCTAGAGCCGTTTATCGACACAGTGGTGATTTGCTTTATCACCGGTATTGTGATCACGGTGACCGGTGTCTATTCGCAGGAAGCCTTTGAGGGTGGTGTGAATGGGGTGTTGATGACCAGTGCGGCATTTGCCACGGTGGTGGAGTGGTTCCCGCTGGTGCTTTCTGCAGCGGTGGTGCTATTTGCCTATTCGACAATGATTACCTGGAGCTATTATGGCGAGCGAGCGTGGGAATATCTCTTCGGGCATAAGAGTATCGGCGTGTATCACGTGATTTTTTGCACCGCGACGTTTTTTGGCGGGATTGTGAGCTTGAAGCTGGTGATTGATTTTTCTGATCTGCTGCTGCTTTCGATGGCGCTGCCGAATATGATTGGGCTGTATATATTGAGTGGGGATATTCGAAAAGAGCTTGATACTTATGTGAAGAAGCTGAACGCTGGGAAGTTTAAGATAAAAGCCTAGTGGTGTTATTTCTTTTTCTTTAAGACATATTCGAGTTTTTGTACAGCAAGCCGGACGAGCTCTTCTTTGGGCGTGTTAAGCGGGGCCATGATGGAAGTTTCTTCCAATGTTCTTGGGTCCGCGGCACTCACCTTATACGCATTGCCCACTTGCCTAAATTCGATTATGTAGTGATCGTCTTTCACAGGTGCTAATATATCACGATGTCGCGTTTTGTTAAATCATTGGTGTTGTTGCTGGGGGTAGTGGGGGTGCTGCTATTGCTCAGGATAGGGGCGGCGATTCCAGCGTCTATACTGGGATTTATTTTATTTGTGGTTATGTTGGTGGAGCATCTGATGTACATACGTATTCTGCACAGCGAACATAAACGGTATAATCGAAGTGCTGATGGCGGTGGCCAAAGCCCTAAAGTACAGATGTCTGAAAAAGAGGCGCGGGAGATTTTGGGCGTGGATGCAGGGGCGAGTGCACAGGACATTAAAAAGGCACATCGTGATATGATTGCGCGCAATCACCCGGATAAAGGCGGGTCGAAATATCTAGCAGCGCGGATTAACGAGGCGAAAGATGTGCTGCTGAAAAAGAAAGGAAAGAAGGCATGAGCGAGGTATCGGAGAGGAAGGCAGAAGGGGCAGCGGGGCATCAGTTTCACCCATCGGTGCTGCGGGCCTATGATATTCGTGGGATTGTAGGAGAGACACTGAGCGCCCAGGATGCACAGGCGCTCGGGCAGGCGCTCGGCACGTTTATTGGGCGGGAGCGGGGCACGGATACGCCGCGTATCGCACTGTGTTATGATGGGCGGTTATCCTCGCCGGAACTGGCTGAGGCGCTGTGTGACGGGCTGATGTCAACCGGTGCGGAGGTGATAGAAGTAGGGCGTGGGCCGACGCCGCTCTTATATTTCTCGGTGCATCATCTGGATTTGGATGGTGGGGTGATGGTGACGGGGTCGCATAACCCGCCGACGCATAATGGGTTTAAGATGATGCTGGGTAAGCAGGCGCTGTTCGGTGAGCAGATACAGGCGCTGGGCGTCTTGGCGGCGGCGGGGGATGTAGTGCGCGGAGAAGGTGCGCGCCAGCAAGCGGGGGTGACGGCGGATTATAAGGCGGCGCTATTGGGCGGTATGGAGCCAGGAGGCACAACGCTGAAAGTAGCGTGGGATCCCGGCAATGGCGCAGCAGGAGAGGTGGTAGAAGCGCTGTGTAGAGAATTGCCGGGCGAGCATCTGGTGATCAATGGGGCGATTGATGGGCATTTCCCAGCGCATCACCCAGACCCGAGTGAAGAGAAGAATTTGACACAGCTGGTGGAGTTGGTGCAGGCGGAAGGCTGTGATCTGGGCCTGGCGTTTGATGGCGATGGCGATCGCGTAGGCGTGGTGGATCGCCTAGGCCGGGTGTTATGGGGTGATCAGCTGATGATCCTCTATGCGCGGGATGTGCTGGCGCAGCATCCAGGAGCTACGGTGATTGCCGATGTGAAGGCAAGCCAAGCGCTGTTTGATGCGGTGGAGGAGGCAGGTGGTGTGCCGCTGATGTGGAAAACGGGGCATTCCTTGATTAAAGCAAAAATGGTGGAAACGGGCGCGTTGCTGGCGGGCGAGATGAGCGGGCATGTGTTTTTCAAAGACCGGTATTTCGGGTTTGATGACGGGATTTATGCGGCGGTGCGGCTTGTGAATCTGCTCGTGCATGCGGAAGCGGGCTTGGAGCAGATGTTGGATGGCCTGCCGCAGATGCATAACACGCCCGAGATGCGCATTGCCTGTGCGGAGGAGCGGAAATTTGCGATTGTGGATGAGGTGAAAGCGCGCGTGGCGGCGCTGGATGCGGATGTGTGTGATGTGGATGGGGTGCGGGTGCGCAATGAGGCGGGCTGGTGGCTGCTGCGGGCGAGCAATACGCAAGCCGCGCTGGTCGCGCGCTGTGAGGCAGAAAACGCGGAGGACTTAGCGGCGCTGAAGGCGATGTTAGAAGAGCAGTTGCAAAAGAGCGGGGTGGAGTTGTGAGCATGATTAGGAGATAAGATATGCCAATCACCATCGAAATAGATGAGGCGCTGCGGGCGGAGATTGCAGGAAGTTATGATCTTTATGAGAAAAGTCTGGAAAAGCTGACAGCAGCGTTAAAAGAGATAGGTCTGAAAGAAACATATAGGGAACAGTTGGACGTTGTTCGGCAGTATGGCGCTATTTTAGAAAAGCTTCAAAGTGGCTCAAGTGTGCAGCTTTCTGACGATGAGGTGAATCTCCTTGGTAGGGAAGAAGAGATGTTGGTGCACGGTGTTGTGAGTCATATTGGTTTTCGTATTCGCACAGATGTTGCTGAGGAGCGAGATGGTAGTAGGGAGAAGGCCATAGGCCTAGACGGTGGAATCCATGAGATACTTATCTTTTTCGCGGCAATAAGAGATGCGGTAGACTTCACCATTGCGCCAGAAACGCCGTTAGGAAAACTTATCACCGCACAACGGCCGGGTTGGTGGCAGGAATATAAGGCGCCGGATCCGGATGGGTTGAGAGGTGATTCCATCACTATTGAAATAGATGAGGCGCTGCGGGGGAAGCTTAAGGAGGAGTGTGAGCTTTTTAAGGGGCGTTTGACAAAATTGGTTTCTACGCTAGAAGATTTTGGTTTAAAGGGTAAATATCAGGAGCAGCTAGAAGCTCTTGGGCAATATAATGCAATTCAGGAAAAACTCCAGAGTAGTACAACGGTAGAGCTTTCAGAAGATGAGATACGCTTACTTGGCAGGCAGGATGAGATGTTTAGTAAGCTACAAGTCTTTTTTACGTTTAATGCGCGTACGGATATTCCTAAAGAGCGTGATGGCGAAAAAATCACGGCTGAAAATTTAGATGATATTATGCATAGTATTGATAGAGTTCCTTCGGGGATGAGGGATGTTATATGCGTACGTACTTGTCCAGATTCGCCAATAGGAAAACAAATCACCGCACAGCGACCGGGTTGGTGGCAGGAATATAAGGCGCCGGATCCGGATGGGTTGGTGGAAGGTGGGTATACGAATGATCCTAGGAATGCACCGGGCCAGAGAGGTGAAGGTGGAGCCTCTGATAAGGGAGATAAGGGGAGGAAGCGCTAAATCACAACATCTGTTTGTGTTGAATTAAAAATCACACTTTTTCCTTGAGTAATAGTTTTTTTTCCGTATACTCGCATGCCTATCGTGGATAGCGGTGGGGGATGTTGCGCGTATGTAGTAACCTGTCATCCTCACGCAGGGCGGAGCCCGCAGTGGGGATCCAGACATACCGAGAGATTTCCTGGATCCCCATGTCACGATTTTTGCTAAATGGGCAAAAATCCCGCCATGAGGATGACAAGGAATATGTGGGCGCAAAAGTGAGTATAACCGCCAAGAACGGAGCACGGCATGGCAGAGGCGAAGAAGCTTTCTGGACAAGAGGGTATTAAGGCAAAGAGCGGCTATCTTAAAGGGTCAATCGCTGAGGAATTGGCGGATCTAAGCCATGGCGATGTGTCGAACGAGGCGTATGAATTGCTGAAATTCCATGGCTCGTATTTTGGCCATAACCGGGATACGGCTACTGAGCGTAAGAAAGCGGGCTTAGAAAAAGAATATGAGTTCATGGTGCGCACGCGCATTCCCGCGGGGCGGCTTACAGCGCAGCAATATCTGGTGATGGACGATGTGGCGGAGAAATATGCCAATGGCACGCTGCGCATCACCACGCGGCAGGTGTTCCAGTTTCACGTGGTGGTGAAAGAAAACCTGAAGGCAAATATCAGGGCGATTAATGAAGCACTGCTCTCGACGCAGAGCGGGTGCGGGGATGTGGTGCGGAATATAACGACGAGCCCAGCGCCGATTCAGACAGCGCAATATCAACGGCTGCGCGATGATGCGGAGCGTGTGGCTGAGTTTTGCCGGCCGAAGACAGCGGCCTATCGTGAGCTATGGCTGGATGAAGAGACCGACACAGTGCGTGAACGCGATGCGGAGACGGTGGATGATGGTTATGCCGCCGGGCCTAAGCAGGAGGAATCAACCTATGAGCCGCTTTACGGGCCGACCTATATGCCGCGGAAGTTCAAGATTGGACTGATTACGCCGGAGGATAACAGCATTGATGTGTTTACACATGATCTGGGGCTGGTGCTGATTTTCGAAGGTGAGGAGCTGAAGGGTTATAACGTGCTTTTGGGCGGTGGCATGGGCATGAAGCATGAGGCGAATGTGGCGTGGGAGGACAAGAAGACCTATCCGCGGCTGGCGACGCCGATTGGGTTTGTGGGGCCGGAGGATTTGCTGAATGCGGTGGAAGCAGCGGTGAAGCTGCAACGCGATTATGGTGACCGGGCAGATCGGCAGCATGCGCGGCTGAAATATGTGATGGATGATCGCGGTGTAGACTGGGTGCGCGAGACGTTTGAGGCATATTACACCAAGACGGAGCCGAAGAGCACGCTTAAGGAGCCGGTGGCGGTAGAGCAGTATCACATTCCGACGCATATGGGCTGGCATGAGCAGGGCGATGGCAAGCTCTATTTGGGTGTGCCGGTGCCGAGCGGGCGCATTGTGGATTA
>JANQQO010000278.1 GCA_028289305.1 Rickettsiales bacterium
GATAAGGTGAGCTGCCCGGTGGTCAATGCGGGAGATGGTTGTCACGAACACCCGACACAGGCGCTGCTCGATGCGCTGACGATTCAGAATCATTGTGGAAAGATCGATGGGCTGACTGTGGCGATTTGCGGAGATATTCTGCATAGCCGCGTGGCGCGCTCGAATATTACGCTGCTGAAGACGATGGGCGCGAGCGTGCGGGTGATTGCCCCCCCTACCCTAATGCCACGCTTTGCAAAAGAATGGGGCGTGGAGGTATATCACTCGGTGCAAAAGGGGCTTAAAGGCGTGGATGTGGTGATGGTGCTGCGGCTACAGCGGGAACGCATGCATGGCAATTTCATTCCTTCTTTCCGCGAATATTTTCATTTTTATGGGCTGGATAAAGAAAAGTTGAAGCAGGCGAAAAAAGATGTATGTGTACTTCATCCGGGTCCGATTAACCGAGGCATTGAAATTGATAGCGAACTAGCGGATGATATCAACCGCAGCGTAATATTAGAGCAAGTGGAAATGGGTGTAGCGGTACGCCAGGCAGTGTTAGAATTGCTGGCGGGTGCTGCACCGCAAAAATAGGTAACGATTATGGCGGCAAAACAGCAATGGTTCTTCCCTAACAAGGTGGCACAACAAAAGCGCAAGGTGGCCTATGTGAACGCGCGGCTAATAGATCCGGAAAGTGGGCTGGATGAAACCGGAGGGCTGCTGACCACCGGAGACGTGATCACCGATTTTGGCCCAAAGCTGTTTGGTGACGGCGCGCCGGAGGATGTGGATGAAGTCGTAGATTGCAAAGGGCATGTGCTGTGCCCGGGGCTGATTGATATCCAGGTGCATTTCCGCGAGCCGGGCCAGGAGCATAAAGAGACGATTGCCACGGGTAGTAAATCTGCCGCGGCGGGTGGCGTGACGATGGTGGTGTGCCAGCCGAATACGGCACCGGTGATCGATAGTGTGCCGCTGGTAGAGTTTATTAAGAATCGCGCGCAGGAAACGGCCTATATCAATATTCGCACCTATGCGGCGATCAGCCGGGAGATGAAGGGCGAAGCGCTAACCGAGATGGGGCTGTTGCGCGAGGCGGGCGTGGTGGGCTTTACCGATGACGGCTTGCCGGTGATGAATAGCTTGCTGATGCGGCGGGCGCTGGAATATGCCAGCACGCTGGGCGTGCCGATTGCGCAGCATGCGGAAGATATTATTCTTTCCAATGGTGGCTGTATTAATGAAGGCCGGATATCAGCAAAACTTGGCGTGCGTGGAATTTCGAATGCTACTGAAGCGATTATCGTGGAGCGCGACTTGCTGTTGCTGGAGGTAACGGGCGGACATTATCATGTGTTGCATATCACCACGCATCAGGCAATTGACGCGGTGCGACGGGCGAAAGCGCGTGGGCTGAATGTGACCTGTGAAGCTGCGCCACACCATTTTAGCCTAACGGATGAGGCGGTATTGCAGTATCGCACCTTTGCCAAGATGAACCCGCCGCTGCGCGCGGAAGAAGATCGTGTGGCGGTAATTGAAGGGTTAAAAGATGGAACGATTGATGCGATTGCGACCGACCATGCGCCGCATGATCAGGAATCAAAGCGCATACCGCTATCAAATGCAGCATTCGGGGTTGTGGGGCTAGAGACCATGCTGCCGCTTTCTTTAGAGCTGTATCATAAGAAGCATCTTTCGCTACGTGATGTATTAGCGAAGATGACTTATCGGGCGGCAGATATTATTGGTGAGCCACGTGGGCGGCTAAAAAAAGGTGCGGTGGCAGATCTTACTCTGATCGATCTCGACTCTGCATGGAAAATCAACCCGAAGAAATTCCATAGCAAATCAAAAAATTCGCCTTTTGATAGACACAAGACGAAGGGCCGTGCTATACGAACCGTCGTTGGTGGGCAGACGGTGTACTCCTTTGACTAAGGCGCCCTCCGTCATAAATATACAACAGGTGTAAATGTTTTTCTGCCGGTATATAGGCAGGGCTTGCAACAACCATTTGAAAAAAATGCTAAATCTGCTATCCTCTGTTATTGAAGTACGCGTATATCAACCATGTAGGTTATTATATGAAGTATAGTCGTCCTCTATATGTCAGCGCTGCCGCTGCGTTGCTGGCCTTTTCTCCATTACATGCGCATGCGATTGATCTGGGTGAAGCGATTGCCCGGACCTATGAGAACAATCCTAATCTTTTTGCAGAACGAGCAAATTTACGTGCGAGTGATGAATTGCTGCCGCAGGCTTATGCGGGTTTCTTGCCTACAGTTACGGTGGATTATAACCGCGGCAAGGAAGATGAAGATTTTAAGAACGGCCAAGAGCAAGATAACATCACTGATGTGCGGCAGATAAGCATTAGCCAGCCTATTTTTCGTGGATTTGGCACCTTATCACAAATAGGGCGTGCGCATGATGCGATTGATGCAGCGCGGTCTGGCTTAGTGGAGGTGGAACAAAATATATTAGGCCAGGCGGTGGATGCTTATATGGCAACCGTGCGCAATCAGGAAGTGCTGAAGCTGAGCCAGAATAATGAAGAAGTGCTGAAAGAGCAGCTGGAAGCAACTAAAGAGCGCTTTGCCTTGGGCGAAAACACACGCACTGACGTAGCACAGGCAGAAGCGCGCCTTTCCCGCGCTATCTCAGATCGTATTCGTGCTGAGGGGGATTTGATTGCGGCTAAAGCTGCCTATGATCGGGTGATTGGTGAGCCAGCGGGTGAGGTGAATATGCCTACCGCAGCGGAAATGCCTCCCGTACCAGAAACACTCGAAGCGGTGATTGAAAAAGCGCTGGAAAACAATCCCTCACTACGCCGTGCAGAAT
>JANQQO010000001.1 GCA_028289305.1 Rickettsiales bacterium
TTTACCCGACACGTATCCAGCCATGGCAGAACAAAAAGCACAAAGATCGCACCAAACATCAGCAGCACCCCGCCTAGCTTATCTGGTACCGCGCGTAAAATCGCATAAAACGGCAGGAAGTACCACTCCGGAACAATATGCGGCGGTGTCACCAGCGGATCCGCAGGAATGTAGTTATCCGGGTGACCCAAGCTATTTGGATCAAAGAAAATGAAATACGTGTAGAGTAAGAAAAACACCCCAAACCCGAAGAAATCCTTCACCGTGTAATAGGGGTGAAACGGAATCGTATCTTTCGCCGTTTTCGGCTCCACACCGGTTGGATTATTCGAGCCATGCGTGTGCAGCGCCACCAAATGCAGCACCACTAGGCCAACAATAATAAACGGCAGCAAATAATGCAGCGAGAAGAAGCGGTTCAGTGTAGGATTATCCACTGAAAAGCCACCCCACAGCCATTCCACAATCGCCTCTCCCACCAGCGGGAAGGCGGAGAATAGGTTGGTAATCACCGTTGCTCCCCAGAAGCTCATTTGCCCCCATGGCAACACATAGCCCATGAACGCCGTTGCCATCATGGCTAAAAAGATGAAGATACCCAAGAACCACAATAGCTCACGCGGCTTTTTATACGATCCGTAATACAACCCGCGCAATATATGAATATATACCACCACGAAGAACATCGAGGCACCCACCGCGTGCATATAACGAAGCAGCCAGCCATAAGGCACATCGCGCATAATTCGTTCCACGCTGTCAAACGCATGGTCCACATGCGGCGTGTAATGCATTGCTAATAGAATGCCCGTCACGATCTGAATCACTAATGCAATTCCTGCCAGCGATCCAAAATTCCACATATAACTTAGATTCTTAGGTGTGCGATACTCCCCTTGCTCTTTCATAAAGGTGAAAATGGGCAATCGTGCGTCGATCCATCCCGTCACACCGGTATATTTTGTTACATGCTTCTTCGCCATAGTTACCCTATACGAATGACATTATCGCTAATAAACGCATATTCTGGCACACCCAGATTCGTCGGCGCTGGGCCTTTGCGAATACGCCCGGATGTATCATAATGCGAGCCATGGCAGGGGCAGAACCAGCCGCCATACTCCCCCGTTTCACCAATAGGAATACATCCCAAATGCGTGCAGACACCAACCAATACCAGCCATTCTTCCTTACCCTCTTTCACCCGAGCGCTATCTGTTTCCGGGTCAGGCAAATCATCAATGCTGGTTTCCTGGGCGGTCTTAATCTCTTCTGCGGTACGGCGGCGAATAAACACCGGCTTGCCACGCCACATCACCGTGATGCCTTGCCCCGGCGCAATAGGAGATAAATCCACTTCCGTTGTAGAAAGTGCCAATACATCGGCTGCCGGATTCATGGAATCAATAAAAGGCCATGCGGTCATCACTCCACCTAACGCAGCGGTAGACCCCGCCATCAATACAATAAAATCCCGCCGTTCTACCTTGTTACTGGAGGATTTAGAGGTGGTGCTGTTTGGCATGATATAAAAATAATGTCGTAGCTATAGATCAATAAACATGAGTCGCACCAGATAAACAGGATTTTTACAGTTGATGCAACCAGATATTTTGGCTAAGTATAGAACAATATTTTGTGGTTTAAAGTAAAAAATACCCATATATTGTAAAACAGCACATCACGAACAAAAAAGGCGCGCTCCATGGCAATTCTAACTGGCACAGATAATGATGATGTTCTTGTAGGCTCCGTTGAGGCAGATACGCTGCTTGGCCTGGGTGCCAATGATGTCTTGGAAGCGCTGGATGGTAACGATTTCCTCCAAGGCAATGCAGGGAACGACGTGTTGTTCGGGCGCGCCGGTGAAGATACGCTCCGTGGTGGCAAAGATAATGATGTCCTCAATGCAGAAGCAGGGGATGACCAAGCCTTTGGAGATGCAGGCAACGATACGCTTGAAGGCGGCACAGGCAACGACCAGCTCTATGGTGGCTCAGAAAATGACAGCCTCACCGGAGGAGAGGGCAATGATTTCCTTCAAGGCAATGCTGGTGCAGATACACTTATAGGCGGCGGTGCAAACGATACCTTATTCGGTGGCCGGGATAACGACAGCCTCACCGGCGATGCGGGTAATGACAGCCTGGCTGGCAATCTGGGTAATGACACCCTTAATGGTGGTGAGGGCGATGACATCCTCCGCGGTGGCGATAATAATGATAGCATCGTAAGTGGCACCGGCAATGATGACGTCAATGGCAACCAGGGCAACGATACTCTCTTCGGTGATGATGGGAATGATGTCATCCAGGGTGGTAAAGATAATGATGAAATCCATGGCGGCAATGATGTTGACATTATCAATGGCAATCTCGGCAGTGATAATATCTTTGGCGATGCGGGCAATGACATTGTGCGTGGTGGGCAAAACCAGGATACCGTGAATGGTGGCGATGGTAACGACACCATCCATGGCGATAAAGGAAACGATATTCTCACCGGCGGTGCCGGCAATGATAGCTTTGTCATTAACCTTGAAGCCGGTGCGCTGGATACCATCACCGACTTTGAAGTTAGTAATACGAATGAAAAAATCGACCTCAGCGCATTTACGAATCTGAGTAATTTTACCGATCTCAACCTCTCCATTACCAGCACGGACACCATTCTTGCCCTTGGTAATTTTCAGGTGGTGACCATCAAAAACGTGCTGGCTAACGCCCTTTCAGGCGATAATTTCACCTTCTTTAATCCTCAGGCATCTACCGATACCGGTCAAACCTTTACCCTCACCAGCAATATCGACGTCTTCACTGGCGGCACAGCGAACGACACATTCACCACGGCAGATGCTAATCTCTCCGCTTTCGATTTGCTGAGTGCCGGGGCGGGGATCGATACACTCCGCTTCACCGATGCGGCCACGCTCACCTTGGCAGATCTGCAAAATAAAACAGGTTTTGAAATCATTGATGTGTCTGCCGGCAATAGCACGGTCCAACTCAATGATAGCTTCGCCGTCACCTCCGCCACGCAAGAAGTTGAGGTAAGTAACGGCACCCGCACCGTGGCGTTAGACACTTCTGCCGTCAGCCTCCTCCGTAAAATATTCGTGGGTGGCTCAGGCACGGCCACACTCGCTGCGGGCGTGCAAAACCGCGTTTTCGCCAAAGATGCCGTCAATACGACCTTCATCAGTAACGGGTTTGACATCATGATTGGTGGCACCGGCAACAACACCTTCGAAATCGATGCCGACGACACCTGGGATAATCGTGGCGTCATTGATGGCGGCAGTGCCGGCACCGACGTCATTAATATTGACCAAGTGGGTACGGTTGATTTCACCGTGGCCACGTTGCGTAACATCGATAACATCAATGTTGGTAATGATGCCACCACACTCATTATGAACGATGAGAATGTCACAGTGGTGATGGGTAATGGCGGCAATGTCTTCACCTTCGGCAATGGTCAGCAACAGGTCACCCTTGGTTCTGGGAACGACACCATCAATATTGATATCACCGACACCTGGGACGCTAGCGACTCGCTCGATGCGGGTGGAGGCACCGACACTGTCATCATCAGCGGCGTTTCTGCCTCGGATGATTATACTCTCGGTACCTTTGACAATGTTGAGAATATACGGATGACAGGCACGGGCCAAAACGTCACGCTTGATAACGACGGTTACACCATCACCATGGAGGCGAGCAACCAAACCCTCACCTCCGGCAGTGGTGGCGACACAATCACGGTTACAGGTATAGGCGCGATGAGCATCTCCTCCGGCAACGGCAACGACGCCCTCACCATTGATGGTGACCATATCTGGAGCAGTGCAGATACCATCAATCTCGGTGGAGGCACAGATACCCTCACCATCAATAATGGTGGCACTGTTGATCTCGGCCCTAACGGAGTAGATGCCTCCAATATCGAAAATATCATACTGCAAGATCCTATCATTGCAGGCAGTGATCCCGTTGAGCGTGAGGGCACCAATGTCATCCTCCCGGATGGTACGGCACTCACTGTCACGGCAGGCCTTGGTGCAGACACCATCACCAGTGGCAATAACGCAGATGCCATTGCCCTTGGCGTTGATTCAGTCTCTGATATCGTTCGTTATTCTCAATCTGATGATGGTGCGGCTGCTGGTGCAAACACTGGCCATGATGTCATCACAGAATTCAATGCGGCGGATGATGATATTGCCTTCACCGGCGACTTTAATGATGCCACGATGGGTATAAATCTAGACGATGTTACAGATAATAATAACTTTACCTTTGTTTCTGACGAAGCGATTGAGTTCAACACGGTGGATATTGATCCTACCGATGGATATACCCAAGGCGAAGCACTCCTCATTACAGCAGGTGGGTCGATGCTCACCAACGCTGACCTCACCCAGCTCAATTTCACCAATCTCTTAACGGCGATTAACGGCCTGGAGATGGGTGCGGGCGTCAGTGCTACTGCCGGACAAGATGGTCTCATCGTTGCTCAGGGCACTTCCCAAACCGGCATCTATCTCTATATTAGCGATGGCGGTGCAGTAGACGCCAACGACCTCACCCTCCTCGGCACCGTCAATGGCCTCCTCGGCGCTGATAACTTCACCTTTGTGTAAAAAATGCATGCGCCGTAAAATTTACACTTTAGAGGCACATCAAAATACGTTATAAACAACCCCAGATATAGCTCGCTTACTAACAGTAAAGAGGTTGTAACGCCCGCATATGCTACTAGAATCGTTCGATCCCGTATTACTTGCCCGCATTCAATTTGCCTTTACTGTTTCCTTCCACATCATCTTTCCTGCGTTTACCATTGGCCTTGCCAGCTGGCTTGCCGTGGTGGAATGGAAATGGCTCACCACGGGTGAAAAAATCTATGAAGAAATCTACCGTATGTGGGTCAAAATCTTTGCCGTATGTTTCGGCATGGGTGTTGTCTCTGGCGTTGTTATGTCCTATCAGTTTGGCACGAATTGGTCGATCTTCTCCGATCAGGTCGGCAATGTGCTCGGCCCCTTGCTCGGCTATGAGGTGCTCACCGCCTTCTTTCTAGAGGCCTCGTTCCTCGGCATCATGCTCTTTGGCTGGGGGCGCGTTAGCAAAAACATGCATTTTATTTCTACTGTTATCGTAGCAGTCGGCACAATCATCTCCGCCTTCTGGATTCTTTCTGCCAATAGCTGGATGCAAACGCCACAAGGCTTTGAAATAGGGGAAGACGGACTTTTATACCCCACCAATTGGATGGAAATCATCTTCAACCCCTCCTTCCCGATACGCTTTTTCCACATGGTCACCGCGGCATATCTCACCACTGCTTTTGTAGTTGCTGGTGTGGGCGCCTATTACCTCTGGCGCAATGTGCATGTGAAGCAGGCTAAGATCATGTTTGCCATGGCGATGTTCATGGCGGTGTTTGTCGCGCCCTTGCAGCTTGTCTTGGGCCATATACACGGCGAAAACACCCTAGAGCACCAGCCGATAAAAGTTGCGGCGATGGAAGGAAACTGGGAGCGTGGTACCAACAAACCGCTCTATCTTTTTGGCATTCCCAATGAAGAGACTGAAACCACCGACCACGCTATCGCCATTCCCGGCGGTGCTAGCTGGATACTTACCGGCAGCACCGAAGGCGAAATCCCTGGCTTAAAAGACGTACCTAAAGAAGAGCGTCCACCAGTCGGCATCGTCTTCTGGTCTTTCCGTCTCATGGTTGCAATTGGCATCTTAATGATCGTCACCGGGCTTATTGCTGTTGTACTCTATCTCCGTGAGCGCCTCTATGATACGCGCTTCTTCCAATATTGGTGCATGGCTATGGCGCCCACGGGTTTCATCGCCGTGCTCGCTGGTTGGTTTGTCACCGAGGTTGGCCGCCAGCCCTATGTCGCCTATGGCGTTATACGCACCTCTGAGGCTGTTTCTCCCGTCATTGGCCCACAGATCGCCATTACCCTGCTTGCCTTTATTGTCGTATATCTCTTCGTGTTTGGTGCCGGCACGTATTACATCATAAAGCTGATTAAGAAGGGTCCAAAAATTGGCAAAGAAAAAGAAGAGTTTTACGATCACAGCATAGAAGCCTCGGTCACCAAGCAACTCACTAGCAAAACATAAGGGAGCTATCGATGTTAGACTTTTCTGCATGGCTAGATTTACCGCTCATCTGGGGCCTGCTTATCGCCACAGCGGTATTCCTCTATGTGCTCCTGGATGGGTTTGATCTTGGCTGCGGCATTCTCTTTCCTTTCGCTCCTTCGGATAAATGCCGTAACCGCATGATGAACTCCATCGCGCCATTTTGGGATGGTAATGAAACCTGGCTCGTTCTTGGCGGAGGAGGGCTGTTTGCCACATTCCCCGTTGCCTATGCCATTCTCATGCCGGCGCTCTACTTGCCTATCACTTTCATGTTGCTCGGTCTCATCTTTCGCGGCGTGGCGTTTGAATTCCGCTTTAAAGCAGATGAATCACATCGCAAAATCTGGGATATCGCCTTCC
>JANQQO010000010.1 GCA_028289305.1 Rickettsiales bacterium
GACTTATAGTCTGGGAAGCAATCCTCACATCCCGTACACTTCTCGTCAGAAATACACTCCGATGAATAATCCGGGGCACAGGCGGAACACCAATCAGAGCCACTACTACTGCTCCGGCTAGTACCACTACTACTGCTGCTGCTTTTTTCAGCCACTGCGTCAGAAACAGGAGAGACGCCAGAAAAAGCAAGACCCATGGTCACGCCCAAAAACACGGCGAGCACAAGCCCTATGTAATATCCAAATCGCATGATTGTTCCTCTTCGTTCGTTTTTCCTCGTTAACACTCTTTCACGCATCCCGGCAAAACCCCCGTTACCTTGGGATATTTTCACCATACCACAAAAAATCACATAAGTCACTAATTAATAAGGTTTTTTTGCGTTGGAATTACTTAAAATTTTTCCTAAAATATCCCTACCGATATTTTTCAGTTATTTTTGAAACCGTTGGGCAATAACACCCACCACTCCAGCGCACCACCCAGGCACCACCGCATTCCCGTATGCGGTGAAATCGTAATATATCTATGTCACCCTGAGTTGAAACCCGGCATCACCGAGTACTAATCAATATGGCAATATCCTACGTGCGACCCATGTGCCGTATTGAAATCTGTCAACACGGAACTATCATTGCCCATATGAATAATCACCACACGCCCGTTCGAACCTATTCCTAGATCACTTCCCGGTATTTGATTCATACGGATACGGGTTACCTCCCCTGTAGACACCCGCAATACGCGGTAGGTGTTCGTCCCACCAGAGGCTTTTTTCGTACTCGCATCAACCACATGGGTTACGGTGCTAATATTTGCCCGATAACCGTTGGGACCATCCAGCGTCATATCCACACCACCCATACACGCAGCCTGGAAAGCCGTGCATCCCGTGCACTCAGGCGTACCACCACTGCTCGATCCGCTACCAGAACTTGAACCCGAACTGCCTGAAGAAGAGCCTGAACTGGAACCAGAGCTCGAGCCAGACCCACTCGAACTACCCGAAGAGGAGCCCGAACTAGACCCGCTGGAGCTACCTGAGCTCGAACCACTGGAACTGCCTGAGCTAGACCCGCTTGAGGAGCCCGAACTAGACCCGCTGGAGCTACCTGAGCTCGAGCCACTGGAACTGCCTGAGCTAGACCCGCTCGAGCTTGAACCTGTCGAGCTTCCGCCTTGATTTGCGCAAGGCGCTTCTTCACAAAAACGCTTACAACATTCCACCTCTAAGGAAGGCTCGCACGGCTCACACTGACTCTCTACTTCACAATACCGCTCAATACAATCCGGTCGGTAATTCGGGGCACAAGTTTCACACCCCTCACATCGTTGTTCCTCAATACAGCTAACCCGATAATCCGGTGCACATGCCGCACACCAGGTGGAACCTCCACTGCTACTCCCCGCCACTGCTTGGAAAACTGGAGAACCACCGGAAAACGTCAGGCCCAGCGCCATACCTAAAAACACGGCTACTACAAACCCTATATAATATCCATATCGCATGACACACTCCTTCTAAACACCGTTTTTATTCCTTGAGGCTCGTGCGCTTCACACACATCCTACACCTTCTCCCCTATTTAATACCATAACATAAAATAAAAAATAACTCATTCATTAATAAGGTTTTTTTACGTTGGAATTATCTAAAATGCGTCCTAAACCGTCTTCGCTTTTGTTTTTCATGCATTTTTTTAAGAATGCCGAATAAATACCAACTCCTCTTCGCCCGACATCTCGGGAGCAAAATGATACCCATCTTCGTCAAAATTCTGTAATTCCTCCACCGTTTTCGGCTGATGCTGCACCATAAACCGCGCCATCTGCCCGCGCGCTTTCTTTGCTAAAAGCCCTATCACCTTATACTTGTCATCCTTTTCTTGCTTAAACTGCACCGTTACAAAACACCCCTCAAGCCCCTCCTTTCGTATCACTTTCGCATATTCCTGCGATGCCAGATTCACCAGCACCGTATCGCCCTGCTCCGCCAATGCAGCATTCAGCTGCTCGGTCACGCGGTCACCCCAAAAATCATAGAGATCCTCTCCCCGGGCAGTAGCATATTTCGTCCCCATCTCCAACCGGTAGGCCTGCATCAAATCCAGCGGCCGCAACACCCCATAAAGCCCTGATAAAATCCGCAAATCCTGTTGCGCACGGCCTATCTCTGCCTCCGACAAACTCCCCGCATCCAGCCCCGTATACACATCTCCGGTGAAGGCAAACAGCGCCTGCTTCGCATTCTTAGGTGTAAACGGAAAGGAAAACCGCTGATACCGGTCGTAATTCAGCTGCGCTAGCTTATCGCTAATCCCCATCATGCGCTGCAAATCCCCCGCCGAACAGCCCTGCAGCTGCTCTACCAGCGTCTTTGTCTCATTCAATAAACCCGGCTCGGTCGCCTCCTGCACCGGCGCGGGCGCCTCCATATCTAAGGATTTTGCTGGAGAAAGCACTGCCAGCATCTATGCCGCCTCCTGCATCCATAATTCCTGCAATACTTCCGGGATCATCTCCGGCAGATCTTCTGCAATCAGCCCAACGCCAAACTGCGCCGCTGCTGCACTATGTATCCAGCTTGCTGCCGCGGCCGCCAATAGCCCCGGCATCCCCGCAGCAAGCAAGCCTGTAATCATCCCAGCCAGCACATCCCCCGCCCCAGCGGTCGCAAGCCATGGCGGCGCCTGGGTATTCACAATCTCCACCCCATCCGGCCCGGCAATCGCCGTATCTGCCCCCTTAAGCAACACCACCGCCCCACTCATCGCTGCTGCCTGCTTCGCTAATTCCAAATTATTCCCCT
>JANQQO010000011.1 GCA_028289305.1 Rickettsiales bacterium
ATTTTAGTATCGACGGTGAGGGCTTGATCGGGGGTGAGGACTTCTCCGACACGGTAATCATTACCGATACTTAAGATCAGAAAATTGTAGTTACCATCAATATTGGCAGTGCCAGTTGTATAGTTAAGTACATAGCCGGCTGAGGAAATGACCGAGCTAGGGGCATTGTCGCCAGGAAGGAGAGCATTGCCTACTCCAGAGAGTGCATCTCCACCGAGAATTTCAGAGCGTTGCAAATGTTCCCAGGCTTGGGCACCTTCATGGCGTGTAGTGGCGCTTGCTGCTTGGTTCCAGAAGATTTGTTCATTGCCATCACCGTTGCAGCTGCCGGCGGCATCGTTGCACGTGCCGCCCCAATTCCACTGGTTCCAGGCATCTCCCATATCACCGGGGAAGGCATCGTATACGTTTTGGAATTGGTGTACCGCGCCTTTTATTTCATTGACTTCGCTGATGAGAAAGCGGATCTCTGCAGTTTTTAATACATCTTTACCGATGGTTGCTAGGGTGATGAAAAAGGCGAGGACGAGGATGATGATCGACAATTCCAGGATGGTAAAGCCGTGGTTTAGGCGCGCGCGTGCGTTCCTATGAGTAGTATGGTGATATCTCGCATCCATCTATAATTCCCCCTCGAACTTGAAGTATAGCACATAACAGGCCGGAGCGCTGTTACTAATATCATAGGTATTGGCGGTGCAGGTGGAATCTCCGGGGTCTTGGGCCAAAACCCGTCCCGTTTTGGGACGGGCATCGTCCATTTTGCTATCTACGGTATGGGCTTCTTTGGTGCCTAAAACCGGGTTTAGGTTAAATCCAGAGCCGCTTTCGCCACCAAGAAGGAGGTAGTGACCGGTATTGTCACTATCCGCAAGGATACTGGTGAAATAATTCACCGAATAACCAGCGCCAGTGATGATTGAGGGGGGGATATTTGTTTTTATGGCTGCTTTGCCGCCTTGGCCGTTAAGAGTGATGGTACTATCTAGCAGATCAGCGGTTTGTAAGTGTAGGAAGGCTTGTGGGCCTTCATGGGGCGTGCTGGAGCCGGTATTCCATTCGATCAGTTCGTCACCATCACCATTTGCTACGCCGCTTAAATAGGTAGTAGCATCGCTCATATCGCCGGGAAAGGCCTGAAACCGGGTGCGGAAGGTGAGAATGGAGGTGCGGAGTTCTTGGACTTCTTGAACGAGGGAGCGGGTTTTTGAGGTATCAAGCAGGTCTTTACCCAGCGAGACGCCAACGACAAGCAAGGTCATTACCAGAATGACTACAGCAAGTTCTACTAAGGTAAAGCCGCGTTGTGTGGTGTGGTGCTGCATGTTTAGAAGAACTCCTCTCTGAGGCGGAAAGCCATGGTGCAAGCGGCTAAGGAATAAGAGCTGTTATAGGTATAAGAGCCGGCACTTCCTGCAAGGCAATTGGTACCAAGAGCGATGGCTAGTGTGTCTTCTTGTGGAAGGCCATCATCCATTTTACTGTCGATGGTTTGGGCTTGGTCGGGCGTGAGGAGGGCGCCGGTGGTGATGCCGCCAGAACCAATGGTGGTAACGGAACCGAGTATTAAGTAATTAAAATTTCCTAAGGCAAGATTTACATAGAATAAGGTATAGCCGCCGCTCTCGATGGCAGAAGCAGGAACGTTTCCATCAATGATGGAAAGGCCACCTACGCCGGATAGCGGTTCGCCACCAATCATTTTAGCGGCTTGTAACTGTGACCAAGCTTGTGAGCCTTCATGTGCTGCGCTGGAGGCAGCAAGAATATTCCACTCGATTTGTTCATCGCCATCGCCGTTGCTGGCGCCGCTGAAATGATCGGTGGCATTTTGCAGATCGCCGGGCAGGCCGCCGTATTTTTCCGAAAAATCCATGATTGCGGTTTGGAAGGTTTCGATCTCTGACATGACGGAGCGGAGCTTAGCAGCAGCGAGCAGGTTTTTGCCGACTGCCGCGCCGGTGACGATGAGTGCGAGCACAAGCACGACCAGGGCGATTTCGACCAGGGTGAAGCCGCCGCGTTTGCTATGCACTATGTGTTGGTCTTCTATCATAATATATTATCTATCTTGAAGTTTAGCACACAGGTGTTTTTATCGTCTATATCGGCATAATATTCGAGCGTAGCGTTATCGGAGCAGAAGATACCGCTATCATTGCCGGAAGCGTTATCGCGGATGCGCCCGGTGCGTGGGCGGCCATCGTCGAGCTTATGGTCGATGACCGATAATTGGCGTGGGCTTAGTACGGGGCTATAGAATACGCCGGGAGCAGCAAAGGTGATATAAGTGCCGAAAAAGGGCACATTGCCGGGGAGGGTATCGATGGTTTGCACCCAATATCCAGCGCTAGCGATGGTGTTGGAGGCGGGGATGTGCACTCCAACGACGTCGTCGCGCCTGCCATCAGCGGGCAGGGGCGTGCCGTCCTGGCCGGTGAGTTCGTTCCCGCCGAGCATGCCGGCGAGTTGGAGGTGGCGCCAGGCCATATAGGTCTCTTGGTTGATGGGGAAGGCGAATTTATCGGCGATGCGCTCATTGCCATTACCGTTGCAGTCTATTTCTACGGCGGCGCAAGTGGTGCCCCAATAATCCCAGGCATCGCTCATATCGCCGGGCAGGTCGTCGTATTGTTCTTGAAAGAAGGTGAAGGCCTCGCCGAGATCGAGCATTTCTTGGGAAAGCGAGCGGATGCGCGCGTGTTCGAGCAGGCCTTTGCCGGTGGTGACTGCGACCGCGAGCAGGGCGATGATGACTGCCACGATCGAGAGTTCGATGAGGGTAAATCCGCCTTGGCTATGTGTGTGGCGCTGTTTCATAAAATGGCCTATTGGTGCACGGTATCTCCACGTGAGGTATCAAGGCGGTAATATATAACGCAGTTGGTAGCATTTGTTTCGATATAATATTCCGATTCTCTAAGGCTAGTGGTTGTTGACCAAGGTTTATAGCACGAATCTTCTTGACCATTAATAATGCCTATTGGGTTACCCTTTATTTTTCCAACCCGTGGTATGCCATCATCGAGTTTGTTATCAATCACGGATGCTTGACGTGGAGCCAACACTGGGGTTGCGAAAACATCCCCAAAGCTTGCTAGGAGTATGTGTGTGCCTAATAGGATCGGAGTACCTACTAGGGGTCCGGATTCAACAAAAACGTTATAGGTAAATACGTGATATCCCGCCCCTATAATAACGTCGGAAGGGGGGAGGTTGACACCGATAACTTCATCTATAAAGCCCGTCCCTACGATGCTGGCGGTGCCATCAAGCATATTGCCACCGAGCATTTCCGCCAGCTGGAGGTGTCTCCAGGCCGTGCCGGTTTCGTAATTATCTGTTGGTAGAAGCGTATTGCCTATACGTTCATCTCCATTACCGTTGCAGAGATCGGCGGTGGGCATACAGTTGCTGCCCCAATAATCCCAGGCATCGCTCATATCGCCGGGAATGTCATTGTATTTTTCTCGGAACAGGAGGAAAGTTTCATTCAGGTCTATGAGCTCCGTTATGAGCGAGCGGATGCGGGAGGCTTCGAGCAGGCCTTTACCGGTGGTAACCGCGACTGCGAGCAGCGCGATAATGACGGCTACCATCGAGAGTTCGATGAGGGTGAATCCGCGCTGGTTATGGACATGCCGCCGTTTCATACACTGCTTCTACTGATGTCTTGTATCTTTTAGCGAGTTATCGATGCGGTAGTATATCGAGCAGTTTGGCTTGTTTATACCCAATTGATAGACGGGCTCTCTAAGATCGGTGAACCCTCCTCGCGGCAGGGAACAGGCGTCTTCATCGCCAGTAGTAACTCCTGTAGTCACCCCTTTTACTTTTCCTACTCTTGGTATGCCATCATCGAGCTTGCGATCTATTACAGAAGCTTGATCTGGAGTAAGCACGGAGAGCGGGAAGACGGCAGGAAAGCCTGACAATTGGATATGTGTTCCTAAAATGTTTGGTTGGCCTGCTAAGAGACCGGAAGTAAAATAGTAGGCGAAGGTTTCGACGTAATACCCGGCGCCTGTGATCGCATCAGAAGGGGGAAGGTTAACGCCGATAACATTACTCACAAAACCACCGCCTACGACGCTGGCGGTGCCATCCATGGGTGGGCCGCCGAGGAGCTTAGCAAGCTGGAGGTGGCGCCAGGCCATGCCGGTTTCATAATTATCTGGTAAGAGGCTGTCGCCTATACGTTCATTGCCATCCCCATTACAGAGATCAGCGGTGGACATACAATCCGTACCCCAATAATCCCAGGCATCGCTCATATCGCCGGGGAGTTCGAGGTATTTTTCCTGGAAGAGGAGGAAGGATTTGTTGATTTCGGATAATTCGCCCATGAGCGAGCGGAGGCGTGAGGCTTCCATCAGGCTTTTCCCCGTGCTTACCGCGGCGGTGAGCAGGGCAATGATGACGGCGATCATCGCGAGTTCGATGAGCGAGAACCCCTGTTTTTTTTCGGATGCGTCTTGTTTTTTTGCGTATGCGCGCCGCATATTTCGCTACTCTCCTCCTTCATAGTGCATCACGCTATGTGTGAAACAGGCATGGTGCAACGCACATACCCAAACGCTCCGATAATGGCATATTATCGCAGTGAGGCATGTGCTACTCACTGGTATTATGCGCTTTCTTGCGTATAAAATCCAGGAAAATAGGGATTTTTTCTTCCGCACGCGCTTTTTGTTCATAGCGGGTTTGGTGGTGGTCTGGGGGTGGGGTATGCCAGTCTGACGCCTTCTGTGCCTGCCAGATGAGGTCAGGATGGGTGTGCATATGTACCAAGATCCAGCGGATATACTCCCTATGATCGCTGGCGATGCGGAGTTTTCCGCCAGGGGCAAGGAGGGTGGTGAGCTGGGAGAGGGTATCATGGTTGATGAGGCGGCGTTTATGGTGGCGTTTTTTCGGCCAGGGATCGGCAAATAGGATAAAAATGCGTGCGAGTGAAGCCGGCGGCAGGGCATCGAGCAGGAGGCGGGCATCATCAGTGAAAAAACGTATATTATCAGTATCTTGATCTTCTAGCTGCTGGAGGAGCTTGGCGATGCCGCTGATATAGACTTCGCAGCCAATACAGCCGATATCGGGATGTGCGCGGGCTTGTGCAGCGAGGTGTTCACCTCTGCCGAAGCCAATTTCAAGCCATATGGCTTTTTTATCAGGAAAGAGGGTGGTAGGATCGAGTCTGCCGGTTTTTAGCAGAGAGATGGAAAGTGCGGGCAAGCGCTCTTCTAGCAAGTTTTTCTGCGGGGTGCGGAGCTTCCGCCCGTGTTTCCGGCCGAAAGAACGGTTGCGCCGTATCGCTTTTTCTTCGACCACGGGAATTTCCTTGAGACGTAGTATTAGGGATCTAACTTGAAGAACAGGGCGCAGGCAGGGCCTTCCCGCTTGGTGTCATATTCATAGCTTGGGGAACGGACGCAATGAGTGCCCCAGCCGATAACACGGCCAGCACCATAGGGCTTGCCGTCATCAAGCTTAGCGTCGATCATCAGTGCTTGTTCGGTGGTGAATACCGGGCGGTTAGTGGTGAAAACACCTTCTTTACCGAGGCCGATATAATTGCCCACCATCACGATGACATTGGTGGTATCGACATTTTCGTGATCGACGTAATAGCCGGCATTCGGCATGACGCTGCGCGGGACGTTTTCGCCCAAGATGGCGCGGCCACCAATGCCGGATAGTGGATCGCCACCGAGGATTTCGGCTTGTTGCAGATGTTTCCATGCCATCATCGATTCATGCGCGTCGCCATCGCCGGCATTGACATCCCACTGGATTTCGCCATTGCCGTCACCATTGATGGTATTGGTGAAATGGTCGGTGGCGTTGGGGATATCGCCGGGCAGATGGTCATATTTCTTCTTAAACTGGGTGAACATCATGCGGAATTCTTCGATTTCGCCGAGGACGGAGCGCAGCATTGAGGCTTCAAAAAAGCTACGTGCGGTGACAAAACCGACGGAGATGAGGGCGAGGATCACCAGCAGGAGTACGAACTCTATGGCGGAGAACCCGGATTTTTTAGCTGATCGTACGCGTGGCCGTGGCATAAGCGCCCTTTTCATTTCTTATATGCTGTTATATTGCCGCGATTCCGCCACAAAAT
>JANQQO010000015.1 GCA_028289305.1 Rickettsiales bacterium
GCTTTCAAGCAGGGAGCGGAAGAGCTGTACGGCGATATTGCGCGGCAGCAGATCAGACAACACGGCTTCTTCACCGGGCTCATAGTCATAGATGCTGGCATTATCGTTTGCGGGCTCTTCGGTGTTGGCGGCGGTGAGTGCCTCTAGATCGAGCGGGATCAGCTGCTGCGAGGTGACTTCCTGCGAGATGGCGGAGGCGAAACGGTTATAAATCACGCTACACACGTCAAACGCGCCTTCTTCAAACAGGGCCAGGATTTTTGCGGCGATAGTATCTGCATCGGCGTATTCCACCTGTTTCTTGCTGATATCACGCAAGCGCTCGACGAAGAGATGTTCATAGGGCTTGAGCTGATCAGCGCCTTTTTTGCCGACGATGAAGAGCTTGACCGTTTTCCCCTCTTCCTGCAGACGGTGGACGCGTTGCTTTGTTTGGCGGACAATACTGCCGTTAAATGCGCCGCAGAGGCCACGATCTGAGGTCATGACCACTAGGAGATGGGTCTCGGTTTCGCCGGTGCCAATCAGCAGGCGTGGGGCGTTTTCTGGCGCGGTGATATTGCTGGCCAGAGCGGTCAGCATACGTTCCATCTTCTCCGCATAGGGGCGTGCGGCTTCGCAGCGCTCTTGCGCCCGGCGCAACTTGCTGGCGGCTACCATTTTCATCGCCTTGGTGATCTTCTGCGTATTCTTAACGCTGCCGATGCGGATTTTGAGGTCTTTTAGATTAGCCATGATACGTGCAGATTACCGGTTAACTTACGAGGCGAAGACCTTGGCGAACTGCTCCAGCGCGTCTTTCAGCTTGGCTTCGCTTTCTTCGGATAGCTTGGCGTCGCTGCGAATCGTATCGAGCAGATCTTGATGCTTGGCGTGGAGCTCGCTTAACAGCTCTTTTTCGAAGCGCGAGACATCGTTTTCTGCCACGTTATCGAGATAGCCTTTGGTACCCGCATAGATCACCACCACTTGCTCTTCGACCGCAAGCGGGGCGTATTGATCTTGCTTAAGCAACTGGGTGAGGCGCGCACCGCGGGCGAGCAATTGCTGCGTGGCGGCATCGAGATCCGAGCCGAACTGGGCGAAGGCTTCCATCTCGCGGTATTGCGCGAGTTCGAGCTTACACGAACCGGCAACCTGTTTCATCGCCTTGATTTGTGCGGCAGAGCCCACACGCGATACGGACAGGCCGACATTGAGCGCGGGGCGGATGCCTTTATAGAAGAGTTCGGTTTCAAGGAAGATTTGCCCGTCGGTGATCGAGATCACGTTGGTCGGGATATAGGCGGAGACGTCCCCAGCCTGGGTTTCGATGATTGGCAGGGCAGTGAGCGAGCCAGCGCCGGCTTCATCGCTCATTTTTGCCGCACGTTCGAGCAGGCGGGAGTGGAGGTAGAACACGTCACCCGGATAAGCTTCGCGCCCGGGTGGACGGCGCAGCAGCAGCGACATCTGGCGATACGCCACGGCGTGTTTGGAGAGATCATCATAAATGATGAGGCCGTGCATGCCGTTATCGCGGAAATATTCGCCCATGGTGCAGCCCGTATACGGGGCTAAGAACTGCATGGGAGCGGGGTCCGACGCGGTAGCGGCGACCACGATGCTATATTCCATCGCGCCTTCTTCTTCGAGTTTTTTCACGATTTGGGCGACGGTAGAGCGTTTTTGCCCGATTGCGACATAGATGCAATAGAGTTTTTTGCTCTCATCGCCGGTGGCGTTGATTTGTTTTTGATTGAGGATGGTGTCGATCGCGACCGCGGTTTTACCGGTTTGGCGGTCACCAATGATCAGCTCACGCTGACCGCGGCCGACCGGGATCAGCGCATCAATCGCTTTAATACCGGTTTGCACCGGCTCATGCACTGATTTACGGGCGATAATGCCGGGCGCTTTGGTTTCGATACGCGCGCGGTTCTTGCTGGTGATGGGGCCTTTGCCGTCGATGGGGTTGCCGAGACCATCGACCACACGGCCGAGCAATTCTTTGCCGACGGGGACATCAACGATTTCACCGGTACGCTTGACGGTGTCGCCTTCTTTCACGTCGCGGTCATCACCGAAAATCACAATACCGACGCTGTCTTCTTCTAAGTTAAGCGCCATGCCTTTTAGGCCACCGGTGAACTCTACCATTTCTCCGGCCTGCACTTGATCAAGGCCGTAGACAGTGGCGATACCATCTCCAACAGAGATGACCTGGCCGATTTCTTTCAGCTCGGATTCCGGCGTGAAGGATTCAATCTGGCGTTTGAGGATATCTGAAATTTCCGCTGCTTGGATTTCCATGGATTAACTCTCCTTACATAGTCATTATTAGTTTACCCGGTGAGGGATACTTTCTTTTGTTCCAGCCGCAGGCGTTCTAATTTGCCGCGAATGGAAGCATCTACCATAACCGCACCAAGCTTGATGACGAGGCCGCCAAGAATGGCCTCATCCACGTCTTGTTCGAGATGGACTTTTTTCTTGGTCATATCGCCAAGAACCTTGGTGAGGGATTTTTTGTGATCGCCGCTGAGTGTGACTGCGGAGGTGATGTGTGCGCGCATTTCACCGCGTGCGTCTTCCAGCAGGGCATTAAAGGCGTCTTTTATTTCAGGCAATAGCGCAAGGCGGCGCTGGGAGCCCATCACCAGGCAGGCCTGGCGGGTGAGATCCGAAATATCGAGCTTTTTTGCGAGTTCCTCAAACACCGCGGCGAGTGCGACGCGTGACAATACAGGATTGCGCAGCGCGTTACGCAGTTCTTCATGGGCGGTGATGGTCTGAGTGAGGGCGTCAAGATCTTGCTGGACGGCATCCAGCGCGTCTTTTTCCTGCGCGAGTTCAAACAGCGCAGTGGCATAGCGACGAGCAAGACGGGCTTTAGCAAATTGATTACTAGACATCGTGTTTTTTGCTGTTTTTACGTAAGACCGCGTGTTCCTAGCATAAAGGTTTTCACGGTGCAAGCGTAAGAAGGACGGCGGGGGTAGAAATTGCGATTTTGCGGCGGTATAGTGGTGCGGAGCAATAAAATAACTCTCCCCCCGCTTGCGGGGGGAGCAAGTATTTTTTGGCGAAGTATGAGCCTAGAAATACTGAGGGGGGTGTTTTTTGAATTTTTAACAGACACCCCCACCAGATTTCCTAGGTTCGCTTATAGCTCACTCAAGGAAATCTTACCTCCCCCGCAAGCGGGGGAGGAGGGGATAGTATCATGGCAGAGGCGATGGATAATGTGCATGAATATACGGTAAGCGAGATTTCCACTGCGCTGAAACGCACGGTGGAAGAAGCGTTCTCGTATGTGCGGGTGCGGGGGGAGATTTCTGGCTTCAAACGCGCTGCGAGCGGGCATCTCTATTTTGATATCAAAGACGAGGAAGCGGTGTTGCGCACTGTGTGTTGGCGCGGCGTGGCGGCGGGGCTTTCTTTCGCCCCGGAGGATGGGCTGGAAGTGGTGGCGACCGGGCGTATTAGTACCTATGCCGGGCGGTCATATTATCAGCTGGTGGTGGAGCGTATGGAGCCGGCGGGGGTGGGCGCGCTGATGGCGCTCTTAGAAAAACGCAAGAAGCAGCTGGCGGAAGAGGGGTTGTTTGCGGCGGAGCGCAAGCAGGCATTACCGTTTTTACCGAAAGTGATTGGGGTAGTGACCTCGCCGACAGGGGCGGTGATACGTGATATTCTGCACCGCGTGGGCGATCGCTTTCCAGTGCACGTGCTGGTATGGCCGGTATTGGTGCAGGGCGAGGGCGCGGCGGAGCAGATCGCGGGGGCGATTGCAGGGTTTAACCAGTTGCCGGAAGGCCTGCCGACGCCGGATGTGCTGATTGTGGCGCGTGGCGGCGGATCGCTGGAGGATCTCTGGGCGTTTAATGAGGAGAATGTGGTGCGTGCTGCTGCGGAATCGCGCATTCCGCTGATTTCCGCGGTGGGGCATGAGACGGATACGACGCTGATTGATTATGTGTCAGACCAGCGAGCGCCGACACCGACCGCAGCAGCCGAGATGGCTGTGCCGGTGCGTGCTGAGCTGCTAGGGTTTGTGATGGATCTAGAGCGCCGGCTCTATGCCGGAGTGCAGCGGTTTTTCCAGCATAGTGCCGAGCGGATTCAGGCACGGGCGCGGGGGCTGATTAGTCCGCGGCAGCTGCTCGAGAATATGACGCAGCGTCTGGATGATTGGTCTGAGCGGCTTACCAGCGTGGTGCAGCGTGCGATGCTTGAGCGTGGGACACAGCTGGAGCGCCTGACCGGGCAGGGGCGCCTCGGCGCACCGCTGCTGCGCTATATCGAGCGGGATCAGCAGCGTGTAGCAGCACTAGCGCAGCTTTTGCAGAGTTACCACTATGATAATGTGTTGCAGCGGGGCTTTGCGCTGGTGCGCGATGCGGAAGAGCAGTTGGTGACTTCTGCTGCGGCACTCAAGCCCGGGGCCGGCATATCGCTGACCTTCCACGACGGGGTGCAACCAGCCGTGGTGGCGGGCGAGGCGGCGGCAACACCTGTGCCACGGAAGCGGGCAAGGGGAAAGAAAGCGAAGGAGGACTCCTCGCAAGGGTCACTGTTCTAGGCATGTGATCTGCGTGACAGGCGGGTTTTAAGGTGATATACTTGTTTCCCTTATGCGGTGATGTGTAAGGGAGAGTGAAGGTGGCAAGATGGTGGATGGCCCAAGAATTCCAACCCAGACCGGGCAGGTGACGCCGGCGGTCTCGAGCCGTAGCGTGATTGGCAATATCCCAGCGAGTATTACGTCGCTGCCGGCGGAGAGCTTGCTGAATGCGACCGTGGTGCGGCAGGATGCGCAGGGCAATGCGCTGTTGCAGACGCGGCAAGGCGAGCTGACCGTGCATAGCGCGTTGCAGCTGAGGAGTGGGAGCGCGCTGGTGCTGAAACTCTTAGCACCACCACCAGCGGCGGGTTCTGGCGGAGTGGCACCCGGGTTTCAAGCGCAGATTGTGAGCATTGATGGCAAGGTACCGACACCGCCAGCGGGGTATAGCGGACCGCCGGCGACAGCGACGGGGGGTGCATCTGTGCCGGCTTATACGGTGGTGACGGCGGTGCAAGGGCGGACAGAAGGGGCGGTGAATGCGCCCGCAGGGTCTGCCACGCCGCAACAAGGGGCAACAACGGGGGCAGCAGCGCCGCAGCAAGCAGCGGTAGTGACGATTTCGCAAGGCGCGCAGCTGCAGGCGGTGGTGGTAAGCCCGAGTGCTGAGGCTGGACGCTATGTGGTGCCGGCAAGCACGAGTGGGGGGGCAGCAGGGACGGCACCCACACCGGCGGCAGGAAATACCGCAGCGCCCGCTGCGCCAGCAGCGGGGACTGTGCCGGCAGCGGGGACTGCGCCGGTGGTGAAAACGGGGGATGTGTTATCGCTGCATGTATTGGCAACGCGTTTTCCAGCGGGTGATGCGGCTGCTCCAGCGCCGAGCGGAGCAGGAAATCCGGCCGCACCAGCGGCCCCAGGAACGGTACCTAATGCGCCTGCTGGTGGAACGCCGATTGCGCCGATTACGCCACAGCCAGCGTTTACCGCAACGGTGATTGGTACGGAACGCTCGGGCGAGGCGGTATTGCAGACGCCGCTTGGGACGATCAAATTCACAGCGAATAACCCGCTGCCGCAGGGTATGGAA
>JANQQO010000026.1 GCA_028289305.1 Rickettsiales bacterium
CCTGCAGCGTCCGCACATCCGCTGCGATAGTTTTACGCAGCGATTGCAACACTTCCTCGCGTATTTCCTGGCTTACTTCGGCAAACCGCGCCTCAATCACATTCCTAAGCTCAGTATCCAGCGTCTGCCCATTGGCAAACCGCGCACTACCCACAGCTTCATTTCCGTTCACATCATCAAATATCGGCATAACTCTATCCCCTGTTAAAAATAACACCGTATTCACCAGTCTACGCAGGATACCCCCTCTCCGGAAGGGGTAAAAAAGGGTGTTTTTGCGGTATTGAAATGACCTTATCCTTCTGTATTTTAACGATAAGATAAAAAATCACCGCCGAGCAGGGTTCTTTAACGATTTATTAACCTTTTCTTGCTAGGATGGTTACTAGGCGCAAAGTAGCCCAAGGAAGTACAATATGGCCGACACACCAGAACAAGATCCAGATACCCCAACCGCAGTAGTGAGCGATGATGCCCCAAGCACAGCGGTGAGTGATGATGCCCTGTCTGAAGAAACTAGCTGGGTCAATAGGGTTGCGCAGCCAGAAGCAGAACGGTCTGCCTCGGTGCAGTATACGCCGCCACAAGGATTTTCGTTCACCACCTTTTTAGGTGAACTTGCACAAAAAACACTGACAATTCTGGATATCCTAATAGAAATGCTGCACAGGAAGTTGCACAGTATGGTTATTGAGAGCGAGCTTACGCGTGCTATGCAGCAATCGCTGACACTACCACCTGATGAACCTATTCAAAATCCGCCCGCAGGCGTCAGACCTTCGAACATGAGATTCCTTGGTGGGCTATCTGATGAGAAGATAGGGTCACAGTATCTTACTCCTGAGAAGGTAAAGGAAAGATTTGGTATGAGCGATGCAGAGTATGTACGCATGATTGGATCAACGGTGGATCATGTAGGGGAGGATGGCCGTATAAGAAATGCCCCAAATGTCTGGGGCCCTAATGGAGAGGCAATCGAAGGTTTTGTTTTTGATCGTGGCTTTGGTTTTTATGAGGAGCCATTTGATGGGTCGGGTGAGCGGCAATATTACCTAAAAGAAGGACCACTTGGGGCAGATCAGCCTCTTGAGATCACGCGCGAGCAATTTGAGTGGATTGAAGCGCAGCAGAACCGCCTCATTGCAGAGGGTAATAAGTATTTGCGTACAGATGCGCGGTTAATTGAGACAGAAAATGGCCCCAGGCTAGGCAGTGTGCAACTGAGCGGCAGAGAAACAAAAACAGACACACCCGCATATTATGCAGCAAGTTGGCTTAATTGGCGCGATCAGATCCCAGAGCAGCAGGTATCACGAGAACAGTCTGACTGGCTGGATCAGGAGGTTGCGCTGCTTCAGCAGGAAGGAAAATTGGCTAATTTCAGATATTCCGAAGAAACAGCAGAGGTAACGATAGATCGTGAGTTTGGCCATTATAAAAGGGCCGCTAATGGAGGTAATGCATATTACCTAAACACCAAGAATGGGCCACGTAGTATAGATGAGCAAAGCTTTGAATGGGTAGATACACAAATTCAAGACCTGATGAGACAAGGGAAAAATCTTATTGATATAATACCTCACATAGAAACGCGGGAAGATGGTGTTGAAAGAGTCAGCCGAGTAGTGGTTACTGGCCACGAAATGACTGCTCGTCAGCAAGCCGCCCAAGATATAGGGCCGAATACTAATCGTTGGACAAATAGTGTGGGTTCAGATGCGGGTAGGGCTGGCAGAACCGGCTTTTCTTACGATGGCCGCTAGTACAATAAAAATATCCACGGGAATGAATGGTAGCGGGGGAGGGACTTGAACCCCCGACACGCGGATTATGATTCCGCTGCTCTAACCAGCTGAGCTACCCCGCCACGCGTGAAGGAACACGTCGTATAAGTCCAAAGCCGGGTAGTGTCAAGAAAATCGCGCGGAATCGCAGGTTCTGTGCCGTCGGCGCATTCCACCACCACTCTACTGGCGGTAGGCTTGGTTGCTCTGGGGTAGGAGCATGTTGGGTGAGGGAATAAAATTCGTGTCTATGTTGATGCTCTAAAATGCCGACAGCCAACAGTGGAACTTGATTTCCAGCGCTCAATTTTCTTTACGAAACATGTGTGGCGGATTATGGTGAGGTGGCTGGGCTACCCAAAAAGGAGCAGAAAATGAACTTTATCAACGACAGAGAGTTGGCGAGACGCTTTAAAACAGGCGATGTTCCATCGCGTGAGCGGTTTTATTATCTTTTGATACAAGAGTTATTGATGATGTTAATTACGTCTTCGTTCTTTGTCCATTTTTTCTACTTGGATGAGCCCTTAACATATTGGGATAAGGCGTCAGATATTATCATGTTATTGTTTGCTTTATTTGGAACGATAGTGCTTTACAGGGTAAATGCCCAGGGTGACGGTAAGGAATTTATCGAACGCTATGTATGCATCAGCTTTCCAGTGACTATGCAATTTGCTCTACTGGCATTTATTGGTTTTTTGCTAATGGTTGCTGTGGATATTTTGGGCGTTATTTCCATACAGGATTTGCCTGATACGGAGTTTTATTTCTTTGGATTCTTAGCGACGTTCTTCTTGCTCCTCTACGTATACTATAGGCTATACCGCTCCATAAAAATCGCATCGCATTAGGTGTGTTGGGTATGTCCGATTTTGGGTGGAGGATACGTTTCCACCCTCGGTAGGTCCATTTGCTACAGCGCCTACTTAGGGTGGTATTACTCTACAATCTCGACCGTGCTCTCCGCCCCATCGCTGGCCTTGACCAATTCTAAGGCGAGGGCGGCTTTCTGGCGCACGATGTCCATTAACGGGTCTGCGATAATATCTTCCGTAGGGCGAAATTCGTTCACAGCATCTGTTGCATCATGCAATTCAGCCAATGCTGTGGTGACGCTTTGGTTGATAATGATTTGCTCGTTTTCTAAAGCATCTTTGACCAACGCATCATCAAAAACGTTGATGACGGCCTCTATAAAGGAAGCAACGAGATTATCGGGGTTATCGGTATTCAACCAGATACGTTTTTGAAAGTTAATATCTGACAACTCTTCTAAACCCTGCAACAAAATCTTTTTGTAAATCTTAAAGTTACTAGTCACTTGAATAGCTCCGCATCAAAATTAAATTCTTCAAAAGGTATATGTGCTTCAGGCGAATCCCCTAGTACTGGATTACCATTTTTATCCAGCCATTGTCCATTTCGTTTCCATTTCACATAATCATTTCTTTGTGAAGGAAAGTTAGACTCAGGGTTGCCACGTTGGATACGTACGTCATTTCCCTTGTTATTAGGATCTATATATTTTTTCCCTTCTCCCTTATCTGAAATTTTTTCCACCCACTCTTCTGGGACGCCGTCGGGGCGCCTAAAGATATCGTTGTCTTCCTCATCATCTTCCGGATCCTCATCGGGATCTTCCTCATCGGGATCCTGGTCGGGTTGGGTGAGGTCGGGGAGGGGTGGTGTTGCCTCTTCTCCTTCGCTCTCTTCCTCGTCTTCCTCATCATCGGCGACGCGGTTGGTGATCTCGGCGACTGTTTCTAGGGCACGCAGTATGTCTAGAAGGTCTGGTCCACCGTCATCGGCGACGCGTTCGGCGATTTCCTGGGCGAGCTGCAGCGCGCGGCGTACATCCATAGGGTCTGGGCTGTCTTCACCCGGGGTTTGGCGGCTAAGACTAGCGGCGATGGCGGTAGCAAGCAGTGCTGTAAAGACAGCTTCTGCTTCTACGGTGTAGAATGCTGCCAATCCGGGGCCTCCGGCGGGTTGGAACCCGGGTTCTGTCAGGCTATCGAGCACGGGCTCGGCGGTGCATCTGCAGCCGAAATCGTCGCCTGGGTGGCCGGTGGAGGGTGGGGTGCTCCAGGAGTCTTAGAATTAATTAATACTAAGTATTTTGTTTGTTGTACTTCTTATGCTGGGCAATCTGAGCGCAATGTCTTCTTCGGAAAGATTAAAACTTTCGGACCATATTAGGGAAATAATGCTCATTAAGGTATCGCCAGATAACTCTTCACCGCTCATTTCATTTATAGCTTCGCCAATAGTTCTAGCCTCCGAGGAATACTCATCCTGCGGAGCTCCAGTTTCTATTAGCCCCTCTATATCTTCTTCTCTTAAGATATTTTCTATATCTTCAAGTGAAATAGTCATTGATCACGATTCAACCATTTCCCACGAATCAAAGGGTATGCCATATTCGTCATTGGCTTGTTCTAGTGCTAGTTCTAGCGTGTCTTGCAGATAGTCTGCAGATTTTGCTGGTTTCTCATCTATAACAAAAAAATAAAATCCATCCACTTCCCTATTATCCTCAGTACTACGCAGCACCTGCTGCTCGATTTCAAAGCGCAGGCCTTCTGGATGGTTGTAATTAGTTATCCATTTCATTAATTAAATTACTCCACGATCTCTGTACCTTGTTGCAATTTGGCAAGAAAGTTATTTGCTTGTTCTTTCGTGAAGGAGGTTCGTGTTTGAAATTCAGGCTGATCAATCCCGTTAAGCGTTTTTGAAGTCGCTTGAATAAGAAATAGTAATTCATTTTCTGAGAACACAATAGCATTGCCAGAATTTTCAAAGGTTTTGTCGTAGAATGCATTGGCCTGTTCTTTTGTCCACCCTGTTTCTATCAAAATGTTTGTGGATAAGCCATGCAACGATTCATTAAAGACGCTATTGATAAATAGTATCTCTGCTTCTGAAAACTCTATTGTGAGCATACCGTTTTCTCTATTTATAAGCTTCATCTATTTAAACTATCTGTAATAGCTTGAAGCGCATCACGTAACATAACAGCTTCCTCAAAATCGATACCAGTTATTGTAGGATATTCGATAGGATCTAACTCTTCCATATTGTCGGTATGGATTTTTAGAAGATATTGTAGCTCTTTCTCTGAGAGCGTTATAATACCATGCGTATCAGCAGCGTCAGATAATTCCCTGATGTGTTTTTCAAACTTCAGAGCTTCTTCTTTTTCCCAAGTTTCTAATACTGGGATATCACGATTCGTTGTGCCTTTAAATGTTGCGCCGCCAGTAGCACTACGTAGCATTGACAGTTCGTTTTTTGAAAATGTTATGGTTACTCTGTTATTATCTAGATTCTGAATCTCCATAGCGAGCCTCACTTATAAATCAAGAAATGTTTGTTTGCCATTATCCGCCTTAAAGGCTGTTCCATTGTCTGCTGTGCTAGGATCATATATTACTATTATTTCTCTTTCTTCGTCCCAATAAGCAGTCTGCCCTCTTTCTAGCTGTTTGATATCGTCAGGGTTGTTTATAATCTCTTCTATTAAGTCACGAAACTCTTCTTTAGAGTTAATATCAAGAAATTCTCCTTTATTTATAACGTGTTTTTCATACGCATGGCCGCCCGCGATGCGGTCGGCGATCTCGGCGACTGTTTCTAGGGTGCGCAGTATGTCTAGAAGATCTGGGCCGTCATCATCGGGTTCGGGCGGTGTTGGAAGATTCTCTTCTTCACCTTCTCCTTCACCCTCGCCCTCTCCTTCACCCTCGCCCTCGTCTTCGTCTTCGTCATCTGGGGTGTTGATGGTTATGATGACGCCTACGGTGGCGGCAGTGGCGGCGAATTAGCCCTGCTGTAAGTCTTCGATTAATCTTTGGGCACCAGCGTGGGTGAGCTCGCTAGTGAGTAAAGGATTCGCCAATTCAAAGATTGTAGAGTTGATAATATCTTCTTGCTCTGTTTCAAAACCAATATCTTCCCTGGCTTCAATAGTATTTGCCCAATCCTCAACCTCTGATTCCGAAATTTCACCAGCGATGTAGCGTTTTAGAATAGCTTCCAAATGCCCACGATTAAGTGTAACCAACGCATTTTCACTATCCCACCTATGTGTTTCTAAATCCCCTGTAATAGTCTCTAAGGAGTCACCCAGAGTGATCAGTTTTTCTAATGTTTCTTTTCGGTTTTCCATTTTAATGCAATCACCGGGCATGATGCTGGTATTACTCCACAATCTCCACCGTGCTTTCCACCCCATCACTGGCCTTGACCAATTCCAAGGCGAGGGCGGCTTTCTGGCGCACGATGTCCATCTCGGGTGCGTCGATAAGCTCGGCGTCGTCTCGGTCATATCCTATTGCTTCTACTATTTCGTTTAACTCGCGTAAGGCAGTATCAGCCGCTTCGCCGAAGACAATATCTCCCGCGTTTAAGGCGTGTTCTAATGCACTGTCCTCAAATACAGCGGAAACATCATCTCCGAAAGATGAAGAAAGTCCTTGATTGTTTTCAAACCATGCGACCTCTTGGAATGCGCGGTTTGATAAATCTTCTAAACTCTCTATTACAACCGTTTTATATACCTTATTCATCTAAACAACTCCGGCCTAAATCTAAATTCCTCCACAGGAATGTGTGATTCAAGGGAGGTTCCTGGCTAAATTTCGACCGCTACCAAGAATGTACCTCCTGGCCATTCTTTTTCTTCAAGCCTTACAACAGAGGTTGGAGGAAATTTCCAGCTTTCTTTATTTGCATCGTAATGAGGCGTTGGTAGTATTTCGTACAGCCCTTCTCCAAGGCTTAAAGCATTGGTAGTGCGGATACTAAAAGCATCGTCAGATTCGACATTTATACGAACTACATTTGGGTCAGAGTGTCTTGCTACAAGCCCAATTCTGCCATCAGTAAATTCCATTTCTTCGAGTCTCACAATATCGCCCGGCAAAAAGGCCCAGGCCTCTTCCTCCGGGTCGTAGTCTTGAGTGGCTTGTAATTCAAACAAGCCATTTCCAAGACTTTTGGCTGTGGTAGGTCGCCAAGTAGTTGTCCCCTCATCTAAAAGTTCAACATGAACTTCCATTGATTCTTGTTTAGTTTGGAATGAAACCATCTCCACTTACCTGTAAAATTTGCTTAGTTACCTCATCCCGTATTACAAACCGGTTCCCTAGCTGATATCTAGAGGCGTTATTGTTAGGATTAACTTTATTTGGGGCATTAAATCTCCTCCCATTTTTAATGGTATTCGTAATTTCATCTTCTGTCCATTGACGATTACGCATCTGATTGCTCCATTTTTCTGGAGTTTTGTGTTCTCCTAATTCCCATTCTAAGTCCGTACGCCCCTCGGGCGGTGCCTCTTCCCCATCCTCATCCGGATCCTCATCAGGGTCTTGGTCGGGTTGGGTGAGGTCGGGGAGGGGGGGTGTTGCCCCTTCCTCTTCCCCCTCTCCTTCATCCTCGCCCTCGTCTTCGTCATCTGGGGTGTTGATGGTTATGATGACGCCTACGGTGGCGGCAGTGGCGGCGAGTGTAGCAAAGATAGTATTTGCTTCTGCGATATAGATTGCTGCTGGTGCAGCAAACTGTAGGGCGGCGACCTGCACGCGTGGTTCACCAATATTTTCTAAAATGGCTTCCGCCCGGCATCTGCAGCCAAAATCTTCACCAGGATGACCGGTGGGAGGTGGGTTATCCCAGGAAAACACCCTATCATCATTTTCATCATGGCTGTGTCGGACACGCGCATCATCACGCGTGCGCCAGATATAATTATTGATGCCAAGCGATTCCTGGCGCGCTCTATCCAGTCGCTGATTTCCGCGCACAATAAGGCGTAGTGCTTCATTCCCCACGCGCTCTTCCATTTGTGGGCGGATGGGGTTGGCAAGGTTCACATTTTTTATACTCAACGATTCCAGCGTTTTTGCTTCGATTTGCTTTCTCGTTTGTGCGGCAACACGCCGTAGCGTTTGGAAATATTCCAATCGCAGCTTGGCTTGCATTGGCTCGAGATATTGTGCTTCACGCTCAGCGAAGGTCGACAGATTGCGCGCCAGTGTAGTGAGCGTCTCTTCGTCGGCCGTCTCTGCGATCAGACGGGTGATCTGGTCCATAAACACGATCAGATGGTCTTGTGATGCTTGGCGTATCATCCTTTCGGCATCTTCCATGCTAGCAAGGATAACGCGATACATATCCACAAGCGCCTCTTCGGCAGGCTCAGCACGGGTTACCTTATAGGAAACGGGGCGGCGCTTGTAGAAAAACGGGCGGCCGACCTTCTCGCCCGGTGCGCGATAACGCACCGGTTCCCCGCGTTTCAGCGCCAGATAAGCCGCATATTCGCGCGCCCGCCATTCGGCTTCTTCTTCGGGTGTGAGCGTGGTGGTAGTGCGCGGTGACAGCACCGCCGCCTCGCCCACCATGCCGCGGCCATCGCCGGCACGAGTAATCGCACCCTCGCCCTTGCGATACATAGCGCCCTCACCCTTCCAGTATAATTTTTCAAAACCTTCAAACATAACTTCATTCTGAGGCTACATCCTTTTGGCCGGAAGGGGCTTTTTTATATTTTTTTGACGTGGCCTGAAAGGCAGCGTAGAATAGAGTTATGGCGATTTAGCGGTTGATATCTCGCATGTTGCTTATTCTATAAAGTGTATTCGCATGGACAAGGGCGCCACTTCCTACGAGTGTATCTAGATATTGCCTCATTTCTTGAATGTTATGCATGCGATCACCAGAGGAAGTCTCTGTCTGCCACGCTTGACGGTCTAGATCCTTAACAAAATAGATATCAATCCCTGCGTGTATTATTTCAGGCAAATGTTGCTTGGCACTGATGGATTCTTTCTCAGCACCCTCAATATCCACTGGCGTTGAGCTGATATATTCACCGGTGGGTTTGCCATTTAAGAATACGTGTTTAAAACTACTTGCGTTATGTAGATGGAACAATGTACCGCGTGCAGTCTCTTGAAAGTTAGTATGGTTCTCAATTATAAGAAATTTTTGATCTTCTACCCCAACGAACGCAACCATATCTTTTGTCCAAAGTGCATGAATAAGCGCTGTTGGGCGATGTGTGGTGGCAAATACATATGCACCAACAGTACCATCGATAGTTTCACTTTCTTGTGGAACTAGTTGGCTTTCAATATCTTTGGTTGTTCCATGATAAAGCGTTACCACTACCCAAACACCCGCTTGAAGAGCGTATCCACCTCTTTGGTGTGATAGGAAAGGTTGAACAGGGCAGCGATTTCTTCGGCGGAAAGATGCGCAGTTACCTGCGCATCGCCGGTTAGCTCTTCCTGGAATTGTTTGCCCTCTTCCCACACTTTCATCGCATTGCGTTGCACCAGGCTATACGCCTCCTCGCGCGAGACGCCTTTTTGCGTCAACGCCAGCAACACGCGCTGCGAGAATACCAGCCCACCCAGCGCATCCATATTGCGCTGCATCTGTTCTGGGTAGACCACCAGATTTTCAACAATATTTGTTAGCCGTGCCAGCATAAAGTCTAGCGTTACCGTAGCATCAGGGCCGATCATGCGCTCCACGGAAGAGTGCGAAATATCGCGCTCATGCCACAGCGCTACATTCTCCAGCGCCGGCACCAAATATCCGCGCAGCATGCGTGCTAAGCCGCTGATATTCTCCGATAGCACCGGGTTACGCTTATGTGGCATGGCGCTGCTGCCCTTCTGCCCCTTGCTGAAAAACTCCTCTGCCTCCAGCACTTCGGTACGTTGCAAATGCCGTACTTCCACCGCCATGCGCTCCACCGAACTTCCCACTACCGCGAGTGTAGAGAAAAACGCGGCATGGCGATCGCGCGGGATGATTTGCGTTGAGACCGGCTCCGGCACCAGGCCGAGCTTCTCGGCAACATATTCTTCCACTTTTGGTGGCAGATTCGCAAACGTACCTACCGCGCCGGAGATTTTACACGTCGCAACCTCCTCCCGTGCTGCTTTCAGCCGCTCATAATTGCGGGAAAACTCGGCGTAATAGGTTGCAAGCTTCAGCCCAAAGGTCACAGGCTCAGCGTGAATCCCATGGCTACGGCCAATACACACCATATCCTTGGTTTCCTCTGCCCGCGTTTTAATTGCCGCCAGCAGCGTTTCCATATCTTTCAGCAAAATATCGCTCGCCTGGGTGAGTTGCACCGCGAGACACGTATCCAGCACATCCGAGCTCGTCATGCCCTGGTGTAAAAACCGCGCTTCCTCACCAATACACTCCGCCGCATAGGTCAAAAACGCGATCACGTCATGCTTCGTCGTCTGTTCAATCGCATCAATGCGCGCTACATCGAATTCTTTCGGCGCCTTATCCCAAATGGCTTTCGCCGCTTCTTTCGGAATAATCCCGAGCTCCGCCATGGCGTCGCAGGCATGCGCCTCAATCGCAAACCAGATCGCATATTTATTCTGCGGCTCCCAAATTGCCGCCATCTCAGGCCGTGTGTAGCGTGGAATCATAGCGTGTTCTTTCTTAAAAATTACCCCGCTATCCTAGTACTCCACGGGCAC
>JANQQO010000049.1 GCA_028289305.1 Rickettsiales bacterium
ATTACATGGGAAGAGGGCGGATCTGTCTATATGCGCGGGCCAGTGCATCAGCAATTTGAAGGAAGTGTGGATTTTCAGGTCGCTTAGTGGTATAGAGGCGCGTTTCTTGGGCTAAATGTAACGTCATCCCCGCGTAGGCGGGGATCTCTTTTACAGATTGATGATGGTGGAGGGAGAGATTCCTGCCTTCGCAGGAATGACATGAGAATGAGTAAACATATGACGCGGGATGTGATTAATTTTGGCTGTCGCCTAAACGCCTATGAAACTACGGTGATTGGTGATGTGTTGCAGGAAAACGGTGCGGAGAACGTGGCCGTGTTCAATACCTGTGCGGTGACCAAAGAAGCAGAGCGCCAGGCGCGCCAGGCAATTCGTAAATATCACCGCGCGCACCCGGAACGGCGCATTATCGTGACGGGGTGTGCTGCGCAGATTAACCCGGAAGGCTATGCGGCGCTGGAAGGGGTGGATACGGTGCTCGGGAATAGTGAGAAATTGCAGGCGGAGCAATATGGCACGGTGGGGGAGCCGATTCGCGTCAATGATATTATGGCGGTGACCGAGACCGCGCATCACTTGATTAGCGGGATGGACGGCAAGGCGCGCGCGTTTATGCAGGTGCAGAATGGCTGCAATCACCGTTGTACGTTTTGTATTATCCCTTATGGGCGCGGCAATAGCCGTAGCGTGCCGGTGGGCGCAGTGGTAGAGCAGGCGCGGCTTTTGGCCGAGAAAGGCTATCAGGAGATGGTGCTGACGGGGGTGGATATCAGCGATTATGGCAAGGATTTGCCGGGGCAGCCGAGCCTGGGTGCGCTGGTGCGGCGGGTGCTGCGCCTGGTGCCGGAGCTAAAACGCTTGCGGCTTTCCTCGGTGGATGTGGCCGAGGTGGATGATGATCTGCGCCGGGCGATTGCGGAGGAAGAGCGGCTGATGCCGCATCTGCATCTCTCGCTGCAGGCAGGGGATGATATGGTGTTAAAGCGCATGAAACGGCGGCATAGCCGTGCGCAGGTGCTGGCATTTTGTGAAGAGGCGCGGGCGCTTAGGCCTGATATCGTGTTTGGCGCAGATATTATCGCCGGTTTCCCAACGGAGACAGAGGCGATGTTTGAGAATACAGTAGCGCTGGTGGCAGAGGCGGGGCTGACCTGGCTGCACGTATTTCCTTACTCAGAGCGGGAGGGCACGCCGGCAGCGCGCATCCCAGCGGAAAAACAGGTGCCGGCTCATGTACGCAAAGCGCGCGCCGCACGCTTAAGGAAAGCCGGGCAGCAGCAAGGAGCCGCATTGCTGGCACGCGAGCAGGGCAGGGCGCAGGCTGTTTTGGTGGAATCACCCGAGCTTGGGCGCACGGCGCATTATGCACAAATGCGGTTTACCACTCCGCGTGCAGAAGCGGAGATCGGCACGGTGATACAGGCAGAGCCCACAGGGGTGGCGGCAGAAGCGCTCGTTGTTTAAGGGAATAGTCTTATTTCTCAATATCTTACCATTCTGTATTTTCCTCTTCCCCCTTCTTTTCCATTAACTCTTTCTTAACCTTTTTCTGCTATAGTGACAGGGTGAAACTAGGCGGATCTCACAAAAAAAGGGGTGAGAATGACAGAAAGCTGGCAGGAAAAAATAGGAAAGAAGGGGCTTTTTGCGACCTGTATGATGTTGCTGGAGGCGTTTTTATCTGAAGAGCATGAGGACAGGGTGGAAAGCACAGATCCGGTGCATGAAGGTGAACCCTTAGTGGTACAGACGTTGAAAGGGGTGGAGTTTACTTCTGAAAAACAGGCACAGGCATTGGCATCTTTGCTGAATATGTGTCTGTATGGCTCAGGTCAAATACAGAGAGATTTTCGAAAATTTGATGAAGACCCGTATTATGGCTTTGCTGTAGCAACGTATGATGAGGGTTCAAATAGCCGGGATGATGAATCGACGTTCATACAGCCAGAGCTATTATCAGAACGTGCAGATGTGTTGCTATATTATTACCCGCGAGAACTCTCTTTTGGTGAAGAGGAGCGAATAGGAATACAGGATACGCTACAGAGTTTAGTACACCAATTGGTTGGTGATGCGGTGTGGGTGAGGGACGCAGTAAATGACAAGAACCTAAAACAATTGGAATATCTAGAAAAAGAAGCTGTAGCTACGGATGATAAAATGTACACTAAAGAAAGCTTTGAAGATCTTGCTGATGCAAGAAGATTCGTCTCTCTCCAAAAGGTATTCTATACAATGCTACAGAATTTTCATGAGCTGGAACAAACGCCGGAGCTGGACATAAAATCGTGTGACGGTGATGATAAAGGGGGATTTCAGGTGAGCATTTCTCGCGCATTCCTAGAGGCGCTTAGGGAAAAAGAGGGGATAGCGGTGGAGAAAAAGAGTGTTAGCAGGTATAACTAGCTCGGTTTTTTGTGCCTTATTCCCGCCATTTGATGGAGCAGCCGATGCTCGGATGTTGCTGTTCTGGGGTAGCGCCGGTCTCGGCGAGTTGCTTCATCGCGGTGAATAATTCACGGGTGCTATCCTCTTTATGCTGCATGCCCGAATCATCGAGCCGACCGCGATATTGCAGCTGTAGGTTTTTATCAAAGCCATAAAAATCAGGCGTGCACACCGCGTCATAGGTGCGGGCGATTTCTTGGGTTTCATCGATGACATAGGGGAAGGCAAAGCCCTGCGCTTCTTTAAAGCGGATCATGTTATCGAAACTGTCTTCGGGGTAGGTGGTGGTGTCATTCGACATGATGGCGATGCTGTTAATGCCCAAGGCGGCGAGCGCAGCCGTATCGCGGGCGATTTTGCCGGCGATCGCCTGCACGAAGGGACAGTGATTGCAGATAAACATGATGAGCAGGCCGTGCTCGCCCACGGCATCTCCAGGCGTGTGCCACTGGCCGTCTGTGCCTTTAAGGCGGAAATCAGGCGCGCGAAAACCGCGCTCTACCGGGGGTGTTTCAAGGGCTACCATGGACTCTCTCCTTTGTTTGGAATGCGGGTGTGTTATAGCAGGAGGCGGGGAGGGGGGCAAGTGAGTAGAATTTACCGCTGAAATCGTCGGAGTTGGCCGAGGAAGATGAGACCGACGAGTGAGGTGCTGACATGGATCGCGAAGAAGGCAAGCGCTAAGGCAACGCCGCGCTCTGGCTCTAGGCCGAGTAGCGGGCTGCCATAAAGAAAGGTGAGCTCACGCAGGCCGGCGCCACCAATCGAGATGGGGAGGATGGCCACCACACAGGAGAGCATGAACAAAGCGAGGTAATCGCTGGTATGGCCATTAACGCCGAGGCCGAAGAGGAGCAAGGCGGCGCAAAGTGCGATCGCACTTTGGCTGAAGGCGGAAAAGCGTGATGCCCCGATGGCAGCAGGCACGCTTTCTTTCAAGACAAATTTAACGCTAA
>JANQQO010000080.1 GCA_028289305.1 Rickettsiales bacterium
ATCAGCAGATTAAGCAGCGCAAGCGCGTGGCTTAGCGAGCGCTTAGCTAGCGGCGGCTTGCAAAAACGTGGCGTTTCAGGCATAGTGGGGGTATGCGGCGCTTTACCATACAATGTAATTTTAATGGGAATTTGCACCCGTTTGATGTGTATATCGGTAACCCGAAGGGGGGCAGTCACCCGCTGCAAAATCAGGCAAGCTGGCTCTCGCGTGAGCGCGGTGGGCAGATTCCACCAGAAGTGATGGAAAGCTTTGCTAAGTTACTGGAATTAGCTGAAAAAGAGAATGTATCATTTGAGGATTTATGCGCCTATGCGCTAAATCATGCGCAAAAAGAGGGTGCAGAAGGCGATAGTGGGCAAGCGCCAGGTATGCCGGAATTGCCGCAAACCGCTGTGACACAAGAGGTGCCAGAGACACCGGTGCAGACTGCACCACCAGCGCCGCCGAGGGCTGATACGCCAGAAATACCGCCACTTCCGGCGGTGGCGCAGCCAAATGGACGTGCGGAAGAAAAGAAGCCGCCGGAGCCGCCTGCTGCTTCTAAACCGGCGCCGAATCCTTTTTCTAGTGATGACTAGAGCGCATTCCGGGTATTTTTCTGATATTTTTAGAAAAATATGGGGTTTTAGGGAATATCTTAACCTTTTTTTAACCATTTTAGCGCTATGATGGGGTGTGCACGCGTGATGTGTGTTGACACGTAGAAAGGATAGAATATGGCAGGACCTGATGGCAGAGCCGGTGGTATAGGTGATAGTCCACAAGACAGTATTCTTAGAGGCGGTCCAACGGAGTGGCAGGAAGAACAATATGCGCAAGAGGCGCAGAGGCGCTTAGGGCCACGGGAGACGACCAAGCAAGAGCCGCTATTTAACCGAGATCACCGCCACCTTGTCTATGCGCAGCAGCGCATGAAGCATGCTCTATCGTGGGAAGATCCGAGTGCGGTGCGTGGTGTGCTGCGCATGGCCAAGAATATGTTAGGTGTGACGGCCTATAATATATGGGATCGCTCTGGTGGTCGGTTTGCTTCCAATGAGGCATTTCGCTTCTTTACAGAAACATTGGATGAAGGTGGTTTGAAATTTGAGGCGGAGTTGGTTTCGCAAATGTTCATGTCGTTTTTTGATGCACAGCATGAGCCGGATTTTAAGACCACGGATCCGAATGCCAGTATGGGGAGCAAGTTACGGCATATCTTATTTGGTACGGAGTTGCCACGGGTGGAGCTGACGGCTGGTGCGTTGTTTCAGCAGGAATTTGCCAATTCAAGCCGAGGCCGGTTTGGCAATAGCGATTGGGCAAAACATTACAAGGAAACGGGCGCGGCGCAGAACCCGTTCTTGCGCTATTTGGAGCACCATTATGCACCGCAGCTACTGGAAAAAATACAGCAGGATTTGATGGAGGCAGGCAGCGGGAAGCGTGATTTTTCGGATGCGAAGACGCAGGCGCTGCTGCAGACTGAATCGAAGACATTGCTCGCGGTGATGGCCTCTTCCTTGGGGCAAACGGTAGCGCGGCATAAGATCGATGCGCAGGGGCGCGTGGTGATGCAGGATGTTGACGGGCAGCTGGTGCGATATGATCTGAATAATGCGACCGATGTTGGACATTTCATCAATCGCTTGGTCGGCAAGAAATATCAGGTGGAGGTGATTGTTCCACAGCGAGAACAAGAACAGACGCAGGGTGAAGAGGCAGGGCCGGATGGGCCAGAGAATCAGGGGCCGGATCAGGAGCCAGATGGGCCAGAAGCGGGGCCAGAGAATCAGGGACCCGAAAATGAAGGCCCGCAAGCAGGGCCGGATACGGAGCCAGGTGGGCCTCATGAGGACCCGGGTGCAGGACCGGTTGGTGTCGGGCCGCGCGTTTCGCCACCGCAGGGTGGAGGTGGTAATGAACCTGGTGGTGCGGGATCTGGAACGCAAGATGGTGGACCTTCGGGTTCTGATAGCGGGGCAGCGGGCGCGCATGGTGATGATCCAGCGCCGGAAGTATATCGTACCGATAGGATTACCCAGCTGTTTGATGAAGCAGGGATTACAACAGAGGAGTTTTTGCAGTTTGTCTATCCAGATTGTGATGTGAATTTGGATCCAGCCACGATGGAGGTGGTGGTGACAGATGAAGATGGGGTGGTCAACCAGACCAATAGTGATGGTGAAGAGGTGACATCGCTGTCTTATCTGGAGTTTTTTAGAATGCATCGGGAGGCGGCGGTGCAGTTAATGTATGCCAAGGAAACCGCGCAATATATCAATAAGCTCGGCGCAGCAGCGGGTATGGATGCAGTGGAGATGGCGGATGCGATGGGTGCTGAAAAATATGATTATGATATGCGCGCGCGTACGCTTGTTTCACATGATGGCAAGCAGCAGGTGACGGCAGAGGAGTGGTTTAAAACGCATCCTGAGGCAATGCAACAATTCCGCAAGCAGGTGGGGCAGAAAGTGTATGAGCAGATGATACGGAGCGGCGTGGAGCTTGCTGATATTGCTGGGGTGGTGGATATGGAAGGCGTGACGGTGGATCAGGATTTGGATGCGGTGCTGATGGAGCTGGAATCAGGGATGAAGAGCCAGCACATGGCGGATTTTCTGGCCGAGCACCCGGAGAAAGCGCTGCTGGTGGTCGAAGCGGTGCGGCAGAAGCAGCACGAGAAGGAAATGGTGGTGGATCATACGCAAGCAGTGGCACAGGTGCGCGTAGAGCGGGCGGAAAAGCGTGCGGAGGCGGAAGAAGGCCAGGAGCAGGGTGTTTTTGCGCAGGCGAAAAAGCTGATGGATGGTATTGCCGGGTTGGTAGGAGGGCATAAAGATGCTCCAGGCGTGCTGCCGAATGGAGATACGCCGCATTCAGAGCATACGAGAAACGGTGATGAGAGAAACCGCTAATTGCCACTCGGCGTGATTGTGGATTGATTCTGCGCGGCGCGGCGCATATGATGGATTTCATGCAATATGATGTTGTGATTGTGGGTGGTGGCCTGGCAGGGCTGACCGCGGCGCTGAGCCTGGCGCCGGTAGGGCTTTCTGTAGCGGTGGTGGAATATCAAGATCCAGCGCGTATGCAGAAAGAGGATTTTGATGGGCGCACCACGGCGATTGCGCATGCGCCGCAGCAGCTATTTCAGGCGATTGGGGTGTGGGAAAAGCTCGCAGAGGATGCGGGCGCGATTACCGATATTCGTATTGTAGATGGCGATTCGCCACTCTTTTTGCATTATGACCATCGCGAGGTGGGCGATGCGCCGATGGGGTATATCCTGGAGAATTATCGCTTGCGAAAGGCGCTCTATGAGGCGGCAGCAGCCGAGGAGCGGATTACACTCTATGCGCCGGCGCGCTATTCAGGCGTGCAATTTGGGCCGCAATGGGCGGAGATTGCGCTGGAATCGGGCGAGGTGTTAAAGAGCAAGCTGGTGATTGCAGCAGACGGCAAACGCTCGGCATTACGGGAGCGCGTGGGGATTAAGGCGCTGCATTGGGCCTATCCACAGATGGGGATTGTCTGTGTGGTGCAGCATGAAAAACACCATAATGGTGTGGCAATAGAGCATTTTATGCCAGCAGGGCCGTTTGCGATTTTGCCAATGGCGGGCGGGCAGCATTCTTCGATTGTATGGACTGAGCAAGAGGCGCTGGTGCCGCATCTGATGGCGCTGGATGAGGATGCGTTTATGGCGGAAT
>JANQQO010000090.1 GCA_028289305.1 Rickettsiales bacterium
TTTACACCGTGATCCTGCAAGCCTGGCGGATATTACGCCGGAAGAAGCAGTACAGCATCCTAACTGGGCGATGGGTGCGAAGATCTCGGTGGATTCGGCGACGATGATGAATAAAGGCCTGGAGATGATCGAGGCGTATCACCTCTTCCCAGTAAACAAGGAGCAGATTCGTGTGTTGATTCATCCGGAATCAATCTTGCATTGCTTGGTGCAGTATCAGGATGGCAGCGTGATTGCCGGCATGAGTCCGCCGGATATGCGTGTGCCAATTGCGCATGCGCTGGCATGGCCGGAGCGTATGGAAAACACGGTACCGAAGCTGGATTTAGCCACTATCGGCACGCTCTCCTTCGTTGCGCCAGATGAGTCACAATTCCCAGCAATACGCCTGGCGAAACACGCCTTGCAAACCGGAAAATCCGCACCTAATATATTGAACGCGGCGAATGAAGTTGCCGTGGCGCATTTTTTACAAGGCGCATTGGGATTCACAGATATTGTACGCGTGGTGGAAGTGGTGCTGAACAGCTTGCAGGCGGTGGAAACACCATCGCTGGAGGCGGTGTTAGCTGTAGACACAGAAGCGCGGAAACAGACAGAACAGATTATAAACCAAATCGCATAATTGTGACAGAGGGAGTCATATGGAATTTTTAGGAGACACAGTTCACTATCTTGCTTCGTTCATCCTGATCATCTCGGTAATCGTGTTCATTCACGAATACGGCCATTTCTGGGTAGCGCGGCGTTGTGGGGTGAAGGTGGAATCGTTCTCCATTGGCTTTGGGCCAGAGATTTGGGGCTGGAATGACCGTCATGGCACACGCTGGAAATTCAGCGTATTTCCACTGGGCGGCTATGTGAAGATGTTTGGTGATGTGGGCGCGGCAAGCACGCCAGACGAGAAGAAGCTCAAGAAAATGACGGCTGAGGAGAAGCGCGGTGCGTTCCACCTAAAACCGCTCTGGGCCAAGGCGGCAGTGGTGTCTGCCGGGCCGATCGCTAATTTCTTGCTCGCCATTGTGATCCTTGCCTTTTTCTTTATGTATTATGGCCGGCCTGAAACCACGCCAGAGATTGGCACCGTGGTGGAAGACAGCGCAGCTGAAGCAGCTGGATTTCAGGTGGGTGACATCATTATGGAGCTCGATGGCAAGCGGATTGGGCGGTTCGAAGAGATCCAACGCATTGTAAGCTTGAGCCCGGATATTCCGCTGTCTTTTGTGATACAGCGCGGCGAGACGCTGATTGAAGGGACCATCACCCCTACCCTTTCCAAATCGACAGATATATTTGGCAATGAAGTGGAAATTGGACTGATTGGCGTAGCCTCTTCCACTGTTAATTACAAAACATTGGGGCCGAGTGCGGCAATTATTGCGGGTGTAACGGAGACCTACAGCATCTCAGTCAACACGCTCAAAGCAGTAGGGCAAATGATCACCGGCACACGCAGTACCGATGATTTAAGTGGCGTGTTACGCATTGCTAAATATTCCGGACAGTCAACCGAAAAAGGCATACACACGGTATTGTGGTTCATGGCAGTACTATCCATAAATCTGGGGTTGATTAATCTTTTTCCGATACCAATGCTTGACGGCGGCCATCTAATGTATTACGCCATTGAGGCTTTAAGTGGCCGGCCGCTTGCCGAACGTGTACAGGAATATGGTTTCCGCATCGGCTTCGCCCTACTTATTGCGTTGATGATCTTTGCGACTGTCAACGATTTGAGGCATTTTAACATCTTTTAACATGATCCCTTTTTTGGGATTTTAGCTGGTTATTCTGGGGCTTAGTGTAGGTGGATAATGACGTACCGCGCATTAATGGGAGTGTTACTATTGCTGGTGATCTGCGTGAGCAGTGTGCCGGCATTTGCGCAATCTCCTGAGTCTGCTAACACCATCAGCGCCATACGCATCGAAGGCAATCAGCGTACCAATCCCGATACTATCAAAGCATTCTTGAATCTCTCCGAGGGCGATGCCATCGACCCGGAAAAGTTGGATGATGCGTTTAAGCAACTTTTTGCTACCGGGCTATTTGCTGATGCGCGCGTGGAGTTAGAAGGTGATGTGCTGCTGGTGCGCGTGGTAGAAAACCCGATCATCAACGAGGTGGCGTTTGAAGGCAATAAGCGCATTGAGGATGAGGCGCTGGCGTCAGAGATAAAGCTCGCACCGCGGGAAGTGTTCACCAAAACGGTGCTGCAAAACGATCTGAAGCGCATTCTTGATATCTACCAGAAAAGTGGACGTTTTTCGGCCATTGTGGAGCCGAAGGTGATTCAGCTCGAGCAAAACCGCGTGAATCTGGTGTTTGAGATTGAAGAAGGTGAGCGCACGAAAATCGCGCAAGTATCGTTTGTGGGGAATGAGAATTTCAGCGATAAGACCCTAACCAATATTGTAAACACTAAAGAGACGGTGTGGTACCGCTTTTTCTCCAGCGATGATACCTATGACCCTGACCGGCTAGCGTTTGATCAAGAATTACTACGCCGGTTTTACGTCGCACGGGGGTATGCGGATTTCCGGGTGGTATCGGCGATCGCAGAGCTCACACCCGAACGTGATGCGTTTTTCATCACCTTTACCTTAGAAGAAGGCGATCAATATAATTTCGGCAATATGACCGTGGAGAGTGAGCTGGAGGAGCTGCGTGGCGAGACCTTATCGGAGCTGTTGCTCACGAATTCTGGCGAAGTGTTTAATGCGGAGCAGGTGGAAGCATCGGTAGAAGCCATTACCAAACATCTCGGAAATCTTGGGTATGCATTTGTGAAGATCGACCCGCAATATGACCAGAATAACGAAGATGATGTGATTGGCGTCAATTACCTGATTCGTGAGGGGCCACGCGTCTATGTGGAGCAGATTAATATTAATGGAAATGTGCGCACGCTGGATAAAGTAGTACGGCGTGAGTTCCGTGTAGCAGAGGGCGACCCGTATAACGCCGCAAAGATCAATCGCTCCAAGCAGCGCATCAATAATCTTGGCTTCTTTAATAAAGTGGATGTGAATAACGTGCCGGGCAGCGCCGAAGACCGGGTGAATATTGATGTAGAGGTGGAAGAGCGCTCCACCGGCGAGCTGACACTCGGTGCTGGATTCTCGACTGCTGATGGTGCCTTGGGGGATATCAGCATTGTTGAGCGCAACTTGCTCGGAAAAGGCCAACGCTTGAAACTGAACTTCACCCTATCTGCCGCACGGCAGCAGTTTGATGTGGGCTTCACGGAACCCTATTTCTTAGATCGCAATGTGTCTGCAGGGTTTGATATCTTCAAAACCAAGCGCGATGGGAGCTCTTCTCTAACCAATCGTTCGTTTGATAGCGATGCGGTGGGTGGCACCCTGCGCACTTCCTACCCTATTGTGGAACATCTAACGCATTCGGTACGTTACACGCTGCGCAGCGATGAAATCACCGATATTGACGAAGATGCATCACGCTTCATTCGTGACCAGGAAGGAAAAACCACGATTTCTATGGTGGGACATTCGCTGATGTATGATAGGCGGGATAATCGCTTTGACCCGAGAGAAGGTTATTTCCTACGGCTGAATCAGGATGTAGCCGGACTTGGTGGTGACTCCCAGTTTGTACGCAACGAAGTACGCGGCGGATATTTCCTGCCGACCATTAACAAAGACTGGATTTTGCAGCTGCAGGCAAAGAGTGGGTATATTTTAGGCTATGGTGGGCGCGATGTGGAAATCAACAACCGCTTCTTTATTGGTAGCAACGATATTCGCGGATTTGAAACCGACGGAATTGGTCCGCGCGATACCCTCACCGACGATGCGCTGGGTGGTAATAGCTATTACGCAGGCACGCTGGAGCTGAGCTTCCCGATTGCGGTGGCCGAAGAGCTGGGCTTTACCGGCGCAGTATTCACCGATGCAGGAAGCCTGTTTGATGTCGATGATGATGGCGCGGAAGTAGCCGACACCACTGCACTACGCATGTCTGCTGGCGCAGGTATTGCTTGGACATCACCGCTTGGGCCCATCCGCATTGATTTTGCCCATGCATTTTTGAAAGAAGACTTTGACGAAACCGAAATAGTGCGCTTTAGTTTCGGCACACGATTTTAATGTAACCTAGTGGAGTGATATTTATGCAGCGATGCGTATGGAGTCTGATTATAGCGATTTTGTTGGTGGTAACCGCGCCAACTGTTAGTGTAGCCCAAGATTTCGGGCCTGTGGCCGTGGTGAATGTGAAGAAGATTCTGCGCGAGTCCAAAGTCACCAAAAATATTCAAGAACAGATAGAGAAAAAACGCAAAGAGCTGCAAACCAAGGTGAGTAAAGAAGAAGAATCACTGCGCGAGAAAGATCAAAAGCTTGGCGAACAACGCTCTGTGTTATCACCAGAAGCTTTTGCGGAAAAGCGCAAAGCCTTCAGAGAAGAAGTAGCAAAAGCGCAGCAAGGTGTACAAGAAGAGCGCAGCAAGCTGGAGAAAGGCTATGGTGCCGCGCTGAAAGAAGTGCAGAAAGTAGTGCAAAGCATTATTGCTGAAATGGCCAGTAAAAAAGGCTTTAGCATCGCCATACCGGCAGAACAGATTTTACATCACAACACACAGCTCGACATTTCTGATGAGGTGTTAGAAACACTTGATAAACGCCTGCCGAAACTCAAAGTGGATGTGAAGTAGGTAGCACAAACCGCCTTTTGGCACATGACTGACGCACGATTCTTTACCAATGCCGGCCCGTTTACATTGCAAGAACTCTGTGATGCCACAGGTGCTGAGTTGGCGTCTAAAGCAGATGCGAATCGTACAGTAAAGAATGTCGCACCGCTGGAAGCAGCGGGAAAAGACGACATCACCTTTCTCGACAATACGAAATATGCAGAGCTGGTGAAAACCAGCAAGGCAGGCGCATGTATCCTACGCCCACGCTATAAAAAAGATGCACAGAAAAACATGGCGCTGCTTGTTTCCGATAACCCGTACCACACCTATGCCATGGTGGCGGCAATGTTTTATCCGCCCTATAGCCCGCTGGAAACGGACATACACCCCAGTGCCATTATTGACCCTAGTGCGGAGATTGGGGAAAAATGCGTGATTCAGGCCGGAGTAATTATTGGCAAGAATGCGGTGATTGGCAGCCAGTGCCACATTGACGCCGGGACGGTGATTGGCGATGGGGTCATGATCGGTGATAACTGCACCATCCATGCGAATAACACGATTCAATATGCCCATATTGGGAACCGTGTGTTGCTACATCCGTGTGTGTGCATTGGCCAGGATGGATTTGGCTTCTCGACGACGAATACGGGAAAACATGTAAAAGTGCCACAACTAGGACGAGTGATTATCCAAGATGATGTTGAAATTGGGGCAAATACCTGTATTGATCGTGGTAGTGGCCCTGATACGGTTATCGGGGAAGGAACAAAGATTGATAATCTTGTTCAGATTGGGCATAATGTGCGGCTTGGAAAAGGCTGTATTGTCGTATCACAAGTGGGCATCTCTGGAAGCACCGTTGTGGGAGACCATGTGGTATTTGGAGGCCAGGCAGGCATTACCGGCCATTTAACTATAGAAGATAGGGCAAAGATAGCTGCTCAAAGTGGCGTAGCGAAGGATGTAAAGCATGATACAACTGTAGGTGGGTCGCCGGCCGTACCTATTAGTATTTATCATCGACAGACCATCGCGTTAAAACGCCTAGCAGAGAAAAAACTATAGGGTGTAGTATGGATACACATATTGATGTAGAGCGCATTATGCGCATGATTCCCCACCGCTACCCATTCTTGATGATTGATAAGGTGGTGAAGGTAGACCCAGGCAAATATGCGCTGGGTATAAAGAATGTTACGATCAACGAAAATTTCTTCATGGGGCATTTCCCGAAGAAGCCTATTATGCCGGGTGTGTTGATTATTGAGGCGATGGCCCAAACCTCTGCTGTGGTGGTGGTGGAAAGCCTAGGCGCGGAAGATCAAGATCATCTGGTGTATTTCATGTCTATTGATGGCGCACGTTTCCGTAAACCCGTTTTCCCTGGCGATGTGCTAGAGCTGCATGTCACGACTGTACAAAGCCGCCGCAATGTTTGGAAGTTTGATGCCCAGGCCATTGTGGATGGCAATAAAGTGGCTGAAGCAACCATCTCCGCAATGATTACGGACGGGAAGGATGCCTAGGCACCCCACAGCTATTATAGCTGAGGGCGCGCGCATTCCGGATAGTGCGAGTATCGGCCCTTATTGCATTATTGGCCCCAATGTAGAACTCGGCGAAGAAATCGTGCTCCACTCGCACGTGGTGGTGGATGGGCATACGGTGATTGGTCCACACAGCACGCTATACCCATTCGTATCGATTGGTACCCAACCGCAAGATTTGAAATATGGCGGAGAAGCCTCAACGCTGACGATTGGCGCGCACGTGATTATCCGGGAGCATGTCACCATGAACCCCGGCACCGAAGGCGGTGGGATGAAAACCACGGTGGGTGACCATTGCCTGTTTATGGTGGGCAGCCATGTGGCGCATGATTGCCATATTGGCGACCACGTCATCATGGCGAATAATGCGACCCTGGCAGGGCATGTGACCGTAGGTGATTTTGCGATTATTGGTGGGCTTTCTGCCATACATCAATTTGTGCGCATTGGCCATCATGCCATGGTGGGCGGTATGTCGGGTGTGGAGAATGATGTGGTACCTTATGGCTCAGCAACCGGCGATCGGGCAACGCTGGCGGGCTTAAATCTCGTGGGGCTGAAACGCCGCGAATTCAGCCGAAAAGACATCCACGATCTGCGCGGCGCATACCGGATGCTGTTTTCCACAGAAGGCACACTGGAAGAGCGCCTCACCGATGTGGTAGAACATTTTAACGATACTGATGTGGTGATGGAGATTGTCGATTTTATCCGCACCGATTCTTCACGCGCGCTGTGTCAGCCACGCGCACTCAAGGCTGCTTAACCTCTCATAGTCACTTCAATTAAGCATTTATGCGTCAGCGAAAATACCTACTTGCGAGAACCGGAACGGATCGTAGGATAACTACTTGAGTACCGGAAGCGCAGCAAGTAGGCATTTGCAGCAAGCAGAAATGCTTAAGTGGGGTGACTAGGATTTCTATCTTCTTGTCTTTTTAAGGGAATTCCTGCTACACTACCGTTCATTGTGGCAGATTTTCCTAAATTAGGCATTATCGCAGGCAGCGGTGATTTGCCGTATGAAGTTATCCGCGCTTGTCAGAAGCAGCGGCGGCCGTTTTTTATCGTGGCGCTCGATGGGCACACCAATGAGAAGCTGCTGCAAAACCTACCGCATCAATGGATTCATATTGGTAAGATCGGCCATGTCATTAAAACGCTGCGCTTGGAAGAGGTGAAA
>JANQQO010000062.1 GCA_028289305.1 Rickettsiales bacterium
GCCAACCCAAAAGCCAGCCCATGCTAATCACAAATCCCGCTATCACCTTCAGCAAAATATGCCCCGCCATCATATTCGCCGCCAAACGAATCGAGAGCGTCACCGGGCGCGCCAGATAGGCGATCACCTCAATCATCACCATCAGCGGCGCAAGCCACAGGGGCGTGCCCTCTGGCATAAAGAACGAGAAAAACTTCATCCCATGCTTGACCAGCGCAATCACTGTTACGCCCAAAAAGATGCAGAGTGCCATCGCAAACGTCACCGCAATATGGCTCGTCACGGTAAAGCTATACGGCAACATGCCGAGCAAATTACAGATCAGCACGAACATAAACAGCGTGAAGATAAACGGAAAATAGGCCCGGCCTGCCGTGCCCACATTATCCTTCACCATGCCAGCAATAAACTCATAGCTCAGCTCCGCCATGCTCTGCCAGCGTCCCGGCACCAGCGCACGGTTACGTACGCTTAGGCTCAAAAACAGCATAATCGTGCCCACCGCCAGAAACATAAAGAGCGTGGAATTGGTAAAGCTCACATCCACACCCGCCACGTGAAGCTCCACGATGGGCCGAATGAGAAACTGATGCATGGGGTTATGGTCTGATCCTGCTGCCACGTATTGTCCTTCTACTCTTGTTTATCCTGCGACTTATCGTCCTGTTCTGCACTACGCACTGCTAAGCGATATACACTCATACCGCCCGCCAATACACCGAGTAACATACCTGTAATGAAAAAAATGGGAGTTGTTGTGAACCATTTATCTAGCCAATACCCTAAAAACGCTCCAACCAATACCGGTGATACAAATTCCAGGCTCACGCGCGTTGGTCCAAAGCCCGATGCCTGTTCGTCATCTTCCCCTTTCTGCACACCACGCGCTTTTTTAATGCGCGCATCAAGCTCGTGTAAAGAAGGAAGACGCTTTGGCTTATTCATGCGTTATAGCCACCGGGAAAATACGGTTACCACCTATCTCAGTCAAGCAAAGATTCTATCTTGCTGATAAACTGCTCAGGCTTGTGTCCTTTAAACATCTCACCATTGATGAAAAACGTTGGAGTGGATGACACGCCTAGCACCTGCGATGCCTTAAGACGACCTTCCAGCAACGCTTTCTCTTGATCTGCATCTACCATACAAGCATCAAAATCCGCTTCCTTCATGCCGCCGACACGGGCGATATTTTTTAGATTCTGTAAAAACCCACGATCAAACGCCCACTTATCCTGCGCTTTAAATAAGGTTCTTAGGAAAGATTCTTGCTTCTCCGCCGCCACACAATTCACCAATAACGACCCTCTAAGCGCCGGCTCGTTTAACGGAAAATGGCGAAATACAAAGCGCAGCTTACCCGTGTCCACAAAACGCTCCTTCAACACAGGATACACATCATTATGAAACGTTGCGCAGTGCCCGCATGAAAGCGAGGCATATTCTATCATTGTCACTGGCGCATCTTCCGCGCCTAAAGCAACATCACCCTCTGCCACAGCAAGTAATGCCGCTCGCTCAGCCGGTGATACCTTCTTCTCCTGCGCCTGCACAGCCATCGCCACTACACTTAACAACACACCGAGCACTGCTGCACTCACGATACCCATTCTGCTTAATCGCATACCAACTCTCCTAACCGCTTCAGTGAATCTGCCAATGCCTCATCTTCTATACCCTCCACTGCCTTCTGTGAACCAACTTTTTTACGCGGTGGAGATTTTGGCCCCATCGCCGGCTTTTCCTCTGTCGGCAGCAATCCTTGTGTAATTTTTATCTGTGCAATCGCCGCATAGCCATAAAATGTCGCAATGCGCTCTAACAATACCGGTACGAGATGCTGTAATTCCAAAGCAAATCCCTCTTGCGCTTTTATATAGAGTGTTGCCCCTTGGTTTTTATTCCGTGGTAATACAATACGCTCCGGCACGCATTGTTGCGCAAAGGTCTTACCCACAATCACCGGCCATTCTAAAATCAGCCGTGCCTCTTTAAACCCGCGTTTTTTAAATGCCGGTGCGGAAAGCCCATCCAGCACATTCCCCAGCTCCACCGGCCCTCTGGCTTTCCATGTTCCGCGTTTACCCATATGCCAATGTTCCCTGTAGGTACGCTTTCACCGGGTTAAAGCTTTTACGGTGATGCACACACGGCCCCACACGTAATAACGCCTCGCGATGCACCTTCGTGCCATAACCTTTATTATCCGCCCAGCAATATTCCGGAAACTGCGCATGCAACTCCGCCATCATACGATCCCGCGTCACTTTAGCTATAATCGATGCTGCCGCAATCGAAAGACTCTTCCCATCACCCCCAATCACCGCCTCCATAGTGCAGCCTAGTGCCGGCAGTTGATTGCCATCCACCAATGCCAGATCCGGCGGCATCGCTAGCTTTTCCACCGCTTGCTGCATCGCATATTTCGCCGCCTGCAAGATGTTATGCCGATCAATCTCCTCCACCGAAATCACCCCCACACCTACCTGCGCGGTGTCCATCAGCGTGGCATAAATTGCCTCTCGCCGCTCCGGTGATACTTTCTTTGAATCATTAATCCCGTCTGGGTAGCGCTGCTGATCTAACACCACCGCTGCAGCCACCACTGGCCCAGCCCAACAGCCTCTGCCGGCCTCATCCACACCCGCTACCACGCCACCATGCGCCTGCTCTAACAGCAAATCAGGCATCAGCGCGGCGCAGGCTGTAACATCGAGAACATACCGCGTGAACGCGCCCGCTTCTGCTGCTTCTCATAGCCTGAGTAAAGCGGCCATTTTCCTTCCAACACCGCATCAATCGAACGATTTTTATCGCCCAAACGATCCCTATAAATCCAGTAATTTGCTATCACCTGCTCGACAAAATTACGCGTCTCGCGTGAAGGGATGGATTCCACAAATAAGAGCGGGTCCTCATCATATTCAATATTCTTCAGCCACTTACCAAGCTTGTTAGGCCCAGCATTATATGCCGCAGCTAAGAAAAATATATTCCCGCCAATAAGATGGTGCGATAAGAGATATTCCACATAATATTGCCCCAGTAACATATTCTTTTCTGGGTCAAACAACGTCTCTTGTGTGAAGCTGCGATTATTTTTGGAGGCAATATAGGCTGCTGTATCAGGCATAAGCTGCATCACGCCCTTTGCGCCCACATGGCTTTTCGCCCGTGCATTAAATCCAGATTCATGCCGCACTAATCCGAAGATAAGCGCCGGATCAATACGGAACCCATCCGGTGGCCGCCACTCAGGCAGCGGGTAGCTCGCATGGTCATAATACCCGGCACTTCCGCCCGAAATCATACTCGCCATACGCAGCTGCAGCGCCGGCAAATCCTTTTCCCGCGCAAACGCCAACACGCGCTCTTTCAGATAAATCGGCAGTTTCGGGTAAAACTTGCGCAGCTCTAGCTCTGCCTCTTGTTTTTTACCTATCTGTAATAAAGCAATACTACGCTGAATGGCTGGAATGCGCGCTAATTGCTGCACTTCATGCTCCGCCATTTGCTCCCATTCCCAGGTTAAATTCAGCGGCTGCCCCAGCGCACGCACGGCCAAGATACCATAAAACGTGCGCGGATATTTTGCCGCAATGCGCAGCATTTCCGTGCCCTGCTGTTCCTTATCCAGTTTGGAAAACGCACGATACGCCCAAAATGCCGATGCCGCACGCTCCCAATCAGAAATATGCTGTACCCGCGCCAGCTTGCTGAGCAAATACGATGCGTCCTCATATTTTCCTAAGCGCCACGCCGCAATACCCGCCACCCAATACGCATCCGGAATATCCACATCCGGCTCGCTTACAATCGATTTTGCTAAAGTAAACGCGTTCTTATTCCTACCATAGGCATAATACCCGCTCGCCACGCTCAGCTTCGCCAGCCCCTGTTCAAACGGGCTGAGCACCGATTTTGTCCTATCCTGCTTCAGCGCTTTATACGCCTTGGTAATCCACCCAAGCTCCACATAATCATGAATGCGATACCAGGCCTGCTTCGCTTGCCGGCGGTGCCACCAATGGCTGTTACTAAAATAATGCCGTATACTGCCTGAAAGCCCATTATTATCACCATAGCCAAAGAGGAAATCCCGCCGCAAAACCTTGCTCAAATGCTTCAGTGTCGGATCTTTTTTCGACGCCAATTTATAAATACGGTGTGCTTGTGGGTGATCGGAATACAAATCCATCCAATCACGTAAATCATCTGGAAAAGTATAAAAAGACGGGCTGAGATAGCGCTGCGCTAACACATACCCCATTAAAATAGGGTTGCTAATCTTTCCCATCGCATCATCAGCCTTCTGCCACTGCGCCCGTGATTGAAACAAAAACGCTTCGTTATAGAGCGTTACGTCCTCTTCAGTCAGCACATCGCCAAAATCAATACCATCCTTGGTTTTCACATCACCCAACATTGCAAATTCGCCCTGCACCGGCTTAAACGCGAAGGATGCTTCTAGATGCCGCTGTTGCAGGCTGTAATCCGCCAAGAAAAAAGCGCCCAGCAAAATCGCTAGAATCCACAGACTTTCCGTCAGCTGTATCTTGCCAGATTGTGTTGTCATACCCCCATCACCCCCTTATCTGCCGCCACTCCATGTGCGAGAGCGCTCAAACCACATATTTGCTTTATTCTGATCGCGCTCCACACCATAGCCACTTTGATATAACCCTCCCAGCATCCACGCCGCTTGTGCATGATTGTTCTCTGCCGCCTTATGATACCACGTGGCAGCCATTGTATAATCCCGCTCCACGCCATAACCACCATAATATATATTCGCTAATTGGTACATCGCGTTTACATCCCCCGCTTCTGCCAATTCTGTATATAACACCCGCGCGTGGTCATAGCTTTGCTCTGTTCCCCTACCATAAAAATATGCATCCGCCACGCTCTGCCGCGCGCGCGCATTACCAAATTCCATTGCTTTATAATACCAAGCAAATGCCTTTGTTGCATCTGTTTCCTGCGCTGCATTTTGCGCATAAATCTCTGCCATTGTTGGTCGAAGTCTCTGCTTATATTCCTCGCCTCCCTCCGCAATCGCTTGCTCATAATAGGCAAGCGCCTTTTGCTTATCCACCGTAACGCCCCTACCCTGGTGATAAAACAGCGCCAGTTTCACTATCGCATTCACTACACCAGCATTCGCCGCTAACATATAACTTTTTAATGCTTTTTCCTTATCTTGAAACACCCCCACACCGCTCTCGTAATATTCTCCGAGCGCATACCACGCATAGGGCTCTTTTTGCTTTGCCGCCTTATGCAACCACTCGATCGATAGTTTCACATCCTGCCGCTCACGATAGATTAGTGCCAGCGCCACCTGCGCCGGCGCATAGTCACCCTTCGCCGCCCGCATATACCATTTCTCTCCCTCTAGCGCATCCTTCTCCACACCCTCACCATTGGCATACATATACCCTAACACATACTGCATTTCCGGCTTATCCTGGTCCCCGGCAATCAGCCGCGCTGCTGCTAACTCCTCGGCAGGAAACACCTCCACCTCTGGCGCATACGGCACCATAAACGCCGAGTCATCCACATATCCCGCCATCACCGCCGCCGGTGAAAATAACAGTAAAAAGATGCTCGCAACGATCAATCGCATAAAAAACATTATGTTAGGTTATAAATGTGATGCTTATGTGGATGATAGCTTTGCTGCTACATCGAGTGCCGCGTAAGTAAATATACCGCATGCCCCCGCACGCTTGCACGATAGCAGCCCTTCCAGCATCGCTGCATCCGCATCAAAAAACCCCTTCTCCGCACCCGCTTTGATCATAGCATATTCGCCACTCACCTGGTAAGCAAAAACCGGTACGGAAAATTGCTCTTTCACTCTGCGGATAATATCTAGATAGAGCATACCCGGTTTCACCATTACCATATCTGCACCTTCCACTACATCCAGCGCCACCTCCCGCAATGCCTCATCTCCGTTAGCCGGATCCATCTGATAGCTGCGTTTATTCGCCGTTCCTAAATTCTTCGCCGAGCCCACCGCATCACGAAACGGCCCATAGTAACTAGATGCATATTTCGCCGCATATGACATAATGCGCACATGCGTATGCCCTTTCGCGTCCAGCGCATCACGAATCGCCCCCACGCGCCCATCCATCATGTCCGATGGCGCGATAATGTCACATCCCGCCTTCGCCTGCACCAACGCCTGCTTACACAACAGCTCCACCGTTTTGTCATTCACCACCTCGCCCTGCTCCACCACGCCATCATGCCCGTGTGAGGTATATGGATCCAACGCCACATCGCTAATCACACCAATCTCCGGCACCGCATCCTTCACCGCCTTTATCGCCCGGCAAATCAGGTTATTAGAACGAAATGCTTCCTTGGCACCTGGTGTTTTCTTACCCGCTTCCACCACTGGGAATAATGCGATCGCAGGAATCCCATACTCCGCCGCACGCTTTACTTCTTCCACTAAAAGATCGATAGAAAGGCGATCCACATCCGGCATGGAGGCAATGGGTGTGCGCTGCTGCTTGCCTTCTTGTACAAATACCGGCCAAATCAGATCATGACATACGAGATGATTCTCCGTCACCAAACGCCGCGACCACTCATCCCGACGATTGCGCCGCAACCGCACTCGCGGATAAGTCCCTGTCGTTATGCGTGTATTATGCATCAATAAATATCCTTCCGCTTCGGTGCACCAGCATGTAGGGTGTATAATGTACCTATACCACAAGCAGAAAGCAACGCCTGGCCTGTTGCGCTTGCGCAACTAGGTGGTATATTGTCGTATACAAACACACAAAATCTAGTATTCGGTTAGACGCCTAACAAAAGATTTTGTATGGTGAGGGTTCAACTACCAGGAGATGTAATGCGCTACATTTTTATCGCTCTGTGTGTCTTTCTTGTCTCGTCTGCCCTGCCGTCACAGGCATCGGCTGGCTCTAGCCGCTACGCTTCACTGGTTGTCCATACTGATAGCGGCGTTGTCTTGCACCAGAAAAACGCGCAAGAGCCCCGCCACCCGGCTTCTCTCACCAAAATGATGACGCTTTACCTGGCATTTGATGCCCTAAAGAAGCGGCATCTGCGCTTCAATCAATATATTCCTGTATCGCGTAAGGCCGCCGCTCAGCCACGCCTTAGCCTGGGCCTTAAGCGCGGTGGTAAAGTCACCGTACGCGATGCCGTAAACTCCATCGCCGTACATTCTGCTAATGATAGCGCCGTTGTGCTCGCAGAAGCGATCGCCGGTAGCGAGTGGCGCTTCGTACAGCGCATGAACCGCACGGCACGCCGACTTGGCATGCGCAGCACCACCTTCCAAAATGCCACCGGCCTACATCATAAAAACCAAGTCACTACCGCCCGTGATATGGCGCGGCTGATCATTGCGCTACAGCGCGATTTCCCGAAATACTACCGCCTGATGGCGCGTAAAAGCTTCAGTTTTCAAGGCCATCGCTATTACACCCATAACGGCGTGCTCAAGCGTTTTCGTGGCGCCACAGGTGGAAAAACAGGGTATATCCGTGCTTCCGGCTATAACCTTGCCGCTTCAGCAACGCGGCACAATCGTCGGTTGGTCTCTGTCGTCATGGGCGGGAGAACGGCGCAATATCGCGATCGTATGATGACAACCTTGCTGGAAAGAGGCTTCAAGCAACTCTCCGGTAATTATCGTATGTTAGAAAACTTTGCTAGCAACTTCCCTGTGCCCAAGCAAAAGCCCTGGGCAACACCACCGATCAATGTGGCGATACAAGATCTCGATTTCTGGGAGGTTTTCTCAGCCAACGCTATCGCAAACGAGCAGAACTAGCGCTATTTAAGAGGCCATGATAGGTGAGTTTAGCGGCGCTTACTAGCGTGAGTAGAACTCAATAACCAGATTCGGCTCCATCATCACCGCATACGGCACTTCTGCTGCACTTGGTGCGCGGACGAATGTACCGCGGAACGCTTTGGGATCCAGCGTCAGGTAATGCGGCACATCGCGGTCTATATTTTGCAGTGCTTCCTGCACGATAGGCATCGCGCGTGACTTTTCCCGTATCTCGATCACATCACCATCTTTCACACGATAGCTCGGTACGTTCACGATTTTACCGTTTACCAACACGTGCTTATGGTTCACAAACTGGCGTGCCGCAAACACGGTCGGTACAAAATTCAAGCGATACACAACAATATCCAGGCGCCGCTCCAGCAAAGCAATCAAGTGCTCACTAGTGTCACCTTTGCGCCGCGTTGCTTCTTTATAGATGCCACGGAATTGTTTCTCAGAGATATTCCCGTAGTACTTTTTCAGCTGCTGCTTAGCATTCAACTGCGTACCAAAATCCGAGAGAATCCGGCGTTTACCCAGCGCACCATGCTGGCCCGGAGGATAGTTCTTCCGGTTAAACGGGTCCTTGGCTGAACCCCACAAACTCGCGCCTAAGCGCCGGCTAATCTTATATTTCGCGTTATGTCTTTTACTCATTAATAACCACTTTTTATAGGTTAAGGCCCGCCAATCTACGCATTTCCCTGCATTTGTCAAATAGATATTCGCATAAATATGCTATTTACCGAGCGCCTTCACAATCCCGCGTAGAATCCGCACCTCCCTCTCTGTCAGCTCCATGCGCTGAAAAATATTCTGAATATGCTGTACCATCCGCTCACGCTTCTCTTCCACTCGAAAGAACGCCGTCTTATCCAGTGCCGCCTCTAATTGCTGCAAAAACCCCTCCACATCACCGCGCGTGGCCCACTCCTCCTGCATCTCCGCCGTCACCTCTTCCCGACCTGCCTGGCTCCACGCATAGCTTATCACCGCCACCGCCTGCGCCAAGTTCAGCGAAGGATAGCTTGGATTCGCCGGTATCGTCACCACCGCCTGTGCCTGCACCACATCTTTATTGCTGAGTCCTGATTTCTCTGGACCAAACACAAAGCCACAGCGCTTTTTCTGCTCCGCCTTCTTCCAGATCTGCTCTGCCACTGCTTCTGGCAGCAATACCGGCTTCACCATATCCCGCAATCGCGCTGTCACCGCAAACACATCCTGCAGATCCGCCACCGCATCGGCAAGATCCTCATACACTCCCGCCGCATCCACCAGTGAGACCGCATCCGCCGCCATAGCGCGTGCTTTTTCATTCGGCCAGCCATCCCGTGGCTGCACGATACGCAATTCTTCCAAGCCGAAATTCATCATCACCCGCGCCGCAGCGCCAATATTCTCGCCCATCTGGGGCTGCACTAGAATTACGACAGGTTTTGTCACTTACGAATGCAGTAATTGGTAGGTAATCGCATCATGCAATGCATTATACGACGCATCAATAATATTCCCGGAAACACCCACGGTAAACCAGCGCCGATCCTTCGCATCCGCCGTTTCGATCAACACCCGCGTGATCGCTTCCGTACCCCGCTCCGGCGTGATAATCCGCACCTTATAATCCACCAGGCGAATATCCGCTAGCTTCTTATACTTCCACGCTAATGCCTTGCGCAGCGCACGATTGAGCGCGTTCACCGGGCCATTACCCTCCTGCACTTCCATGATTTCTTCCTCATCCACGCGCAACTTCACGGTTGCTTCAGAAAGCGTAACCAGCTCACCCTTCGCATTCCAGCGCCGCTCGTCAATCACACGAAAGCTCCGCAGATCATAAAACTCCGGCACTTTGCCCAAAAACCGCTTGGCCAGCAGCTCAAAGCTCGCATCCGCCCCATCATAGGCATAACCTGCATTCTCCCGCTTCTTCACTTCTTCCACCAATGCGGCGATACGCTTCTGCATCTGCTCACTACGCGTATCCACCTTAATGCCGATCTGTGCCAGGCGGTTCAATATAGTAGCCTTACCTGCTTGATCAGAAATCAGCATCAGCCGTGCATTACCCACTGCTTCCGGATCAATATGTTCATAGCTCTTCGGATGTTTCACCACCGCCGACACATGCAGCCCGCCCTTATGCGCAAAGGCCGATGACCCCACATACGCCGCATGCGCATAGCGCGGCCGATTCAACCGGTCATCCAGCGCATGGGCAATTTTCGTGATTTTCTTCAGCGACGCCTTGGAGACACCCGTGTCATAACCCATCTTCAGCATCAGCGTAGGAATAATCGAGATCAGATTTGCGTTGCCACAACGCTCACCATACCCGCCTATCGTACCCTGCACCTGGCGCACACCCGCACGCACCGCCGCCAACGAGTTCGCCACCCCGTTTTCTGTATCATTATG
>JANQQO010000105.1 GCA_028289305.1 Rickettsiales bacterium
TATCTGCGCCCTCGGTGATGCTGCGGCTTGGCCTATCCAGGGGCTCATCCGCCATTTCCGGCTCGAAATGGAAACGCGCATCGCGCAATATAAAGAAGATAAGGCGGCGTAATGACCATAAAACTCACCATAGACGGCACAGAAATAGAGGTAGATCCCGGCCTTACTGTCATTCAGGCCTGCGAGCTCGCCGGCGTAGAAGTGCCTCGCTTCTGCTACCATGAGCGCCTCAAAATTGCGGGCAATTGCCGCATGTGCTTGGTAGAAATCGAAGGTGGGCCGCCAAAGCCCGCCGCTTCCTGCGCTATGCCCGCTGCAGATGGCATGGTCGTCCACACCAACACGCCTATGGTCAAAAAAGCCCGCGAAGGCGTGATGGAATTCCTGCTCATCAACCACCCGTTGGATTGTCCCATCTGCGACCAGGGCGGTGAGTGCGATTTGCAAGATCAAGCCATGGCATTCGGCCGTGGCGCTGATCGCTTTAAAGAAAACAAACGCTCGGTAAAAGAGAAGGATTTCGGTCCCCTCGTCAAAACCCATATGACGCGCTGCATCCACTGTACGCGCTGCGTACGCTTCATCAGCGACGTAGCCGGCGTCGAAGATTTGGGCGGTGTATATCGCGGTGAAGATATGGAAATCAGTACCTTTATCGAAAAAGGTATCTCGTCAGAGCTCTCGGGCAATATCATTGATCTATGTCCCGTCGGTGCGCTCACCAGCAAGCCTTACGCCTTCAAAGCACGCAGCTGGGAGCTTGGAAAAACCGAGAGTATTGATGTGCTTGATGCGGTGGGTAGCAATATCCGCGTTGATAGCCGTGGGCGTGAGGTGATGCGCATCCTGCCGCGTTTGAACGAAGACATTAATGAAGAGTGGATTTCGGATAAAACCCGCTTTGCTTATGATGGCCTTAAAAATCAGCGGCTGGATCGCCCGTTAGTGCGCAAAAAATCCGGCAAGTTCCAAGAAGCAAGCTGGGAAGAAGCTTATGCTGCCATCGCCAAGCAGTTTGAAAAAACCGCGCCAAAGAAGATCGCTGCGATAGCCGGTGATCTGGCCGATGTAGAATCCATGCTGGCGCTTAAAGCGCTCATGAAAAACCTTGGCAGTCCGCATATGGATTGCCGTCAAGAGGGCGCGCAGTTTGATGCTAAGAATCGCGCTTCCTACCTCTTCAACACTACCATTGCCGGCATAGAACAGGCAGATTGTTGCCTGCTTATCGGCGTGAATCCTCGCTACGATGCGCCGCTAGTCAATGCTCGTATCCGCAAACAGGTGCTGAATACTAATATGCCTGTAGCAGCAATAGGGCAGGAGGGAGATTTAACCTATCCTGTAAATAATCTTGGTGATTCTCCTGAAATAATAGAAGAAGTTGCTTCAGGCAAGCATGCGTTCTCTAAGATATTAAAGCGCGCCAAACACCCCATGATCATCCTTGGTTCCGCGGTGTTCCAGCGTAAAGATATCGATTCTATACTCTTCTATATCAATAAATTATGTGATGAATTTAATGTCATAAAAGAGGGCTGGAATGGCTATAATGTTCTCCACAAAGCGGCTGCCCGTGTTGGCGGGTTGGATATTGGCTTTGTGCCAGATAAGGGCGGTAAGGATGCAAACGCCATCCTGAGTGCCGCAAAGAAAGGCGATATAGAATGTGTCTATCTCCTTGGTGCTGATGAAATTGACACTGCTGCGCTAGAAAAAACCTTCGTGATTTATCAGGGGCATCACGGGGATAGAGGGGCGCATGTAGCGAATGTCATTCTGCCCGGTGCCGCCTACACCGAAAAAACGGCGACCTATGTTAATCTCGAAGGTCGTCCGCAGCGCACGCTGCAGGCCGTGCTCCCGCCCGGTCAGGCGAAGGAAGATTGGCATATTATCAGTGAGTTATCGGAAGCTCTTAATAACTCAATCGAGATACATGCGCCGCAAGAAATGCGAGAAGCGCTCCACGAAATTGCACCACATCTAGCGCAGAGCAATACGATCACGCCCGCTCCTTGGAAATCGGTCGGCAAAAAGGGTGCGCTTAATACCACGCCCATCGCCTCCGCTGAAGTCGATTTCTACCAGACAGACCCCATAAGCCGCGCCTCACAAACCATGGCGGCATGTAAAGCAGCGTTTTCTTCTCCCTCTGCGCCTGCCAAAAAACAAAAAGCAAAGAAGGAGGCCGCCTAGCGATGGATCTCTTTGTTGAAACCTATGTGATTCCCGGCCTCTGGCTCTTAGGCAAAATTATCCTGATCACCCTCCCGCTCATGATCTGCGTGGCCTATCTCACCTATGCAGAACGCCGCGTCATCGCCGCGATGCAGCTGCGCAAAGGCCCCAACGTTGTCGGCCCATTTGGCCTCTTCCAGCCCTTTGCGGACGCTCTAAAGCTGATGTTCAAAGAAACCATCATCCCCACCAAGGCAAATACCCTCGTCTTCCTGTTTGCGCCCATGCTCACCTTCATCCTCGCTATGGTCGGCTGGGCGGTGATTC
>JANQQO010000114.1 GCA_028289305.1 Rickettsiales bacterium
AAGCGCCGCGTAGGCTGCGCTCCCACTTGGTCGCTAGTCGTCGCTAGCGCTCCTCCGGATATTTTTTACGCACATAGTTCAAGGTGACATTTTGCTCAATCATTCGTATAGTGCCAGGATGTTTACGGCGTTTGAACGCATGATGGCGTTTCGGTATTTGCGCGCGCGCAGGCGCGAGGGCTTTATTTCGGTCATTGCCGGGTTTTCGCTGCTGGGGATTTGCTTGGGCGTGGCGACGCTGATCATCGTGATGGCGGTGATGAACGGGTTTCGCAGCGAATTGCTGAACCGTATTCTAGGGATTAGCTCACATATTACGGTGACGCGTTTCGGCGTGCCGATTACCGATTATGAAGAGATGCTGCGCCAGGTGCAGCAAGTGGCCGGTGTGACGCAGGCAGCGCCCGTGGTTGATGCGCAGGCGATGGTGATGGCTGGTGGCGAATCAGGTGGCGCGGTGATCAAAGGCATGGCACCAGAGGATCTGCGTGCGCGGACATTGGTGGCGGAGCATATTGTAGCGGGGGATCTCGCACGGTTTGAAGGCAAAGACGTGGTGCTGATTGGCTCGCGTATGGCACGCAGGCTCGGCGCGCGCGTTGGGGATCGCATCACGCTGATTGCGCCGGAGGCGACCGCGACGATTGTCGGTGCGATGCCGCGCTTGAAGGAATACACGGTGATAGGCGTGTTTGAAGTGGGGATGTTTGAATATGACAGCAGCTATATTTTCATGCCGCTGCCGGCCGCACAGCTGTTTTTCCGCTATCCGGGGAGTGTGACCGGGCTGGAGGTGATGGTGGAGGATATGGAAGCTGCGCCCGCGGTGGGAAGCGCGATTGAGCAGGCGGTGGATCGCGAGGTGACGGCGGTGGATTGGAAGCAGCTGAATAAGCATTTTTTCAATTCACTTAAAGTCGAGCGCAATGTGATGTTTTTGATTCTGACGCTGATTATTCTGGTGGCGGCGTTTAACATTATCTCGAGCATGATTATGCTGGTGAATGATAAATCTAAGGCGATCGCGATTTTGCGGACGATGGGCGCAACGCCGGGTGCGGTGATGCGGATTTTCTTCCTCTGCGGCTCGGCGATTGGGGTGCTTGGCACCCTGCTCGGATTTTTGCTGGGGCTTGGATTTGCGAGCAATATTGAGGTGATTCGCGGCTGGCTGGAGCAGCTGACGGGGACGGAGCTCTTCGCGGCCGAGATTTATTTCCTCTCCACCTTGCCGGCGGAGGTGCAGGCGGATGATGTGGTGCTGGTGGTAGGGATGGCGCTGGCGCTTTCTTTCCTAGCGACACTCTATCCGGCCTGGCGCGCAGCGCGGATTTCACCGGCCGAAGGAGTGCGCTATGAGTAAGGCAAAACCGACGGCAAAGACGCCGCCAGTATTACAGCTGGAGAAGGTCAATAAGGCATATGCGCAAGGGCAGAAGCGGCTTAACGTATTGCAGCAGATCTCGTTGCAGGTGCAGGCGGGGGAGACGATCGCGCTGGTCGGCCCTTCGGGCTGTGGCAAGAGTACGCTGCTGCAGATTGCGGGTCTGCTTGATGCGCCCGATAGCGGCGAGGTGCTGCTTTCTGGCGTGGCCTGTGCGGGTGCGAATGAAGCCTGGCGGACTGAGGCGCGGCGCGAGCGGCTGGGGTTTGTCTATCAATATCACCATTTATTGCCGGAATTTAGCGCGGTGGAGAATGTTGCCCTGCCGCAGATGATCGCCGGTGTGGGGCGCAAAGAGGCGGAGAAAAAAGCGGCAACATTGCTCGGGCAATTGGGGTTAAAACAGCGGGCACAGCACCGCCCAGCAGAGCTTTCCGGCGGAGAGCAGCAGCGCGTGGCGATCGCGCGGGCGCTGGCGAATGACCCGGTGGTGCTGCTTGCTGATGAGCCGACGGGGAATCTCGACCCGACGACGGCACAGGATGTGTTTGATCTATTATTGCAGCGCGTGCGGGAGCGCGGCCTAGCGCTGGTGATGGTGACACATAACCCAGCACTTGCCAAAACCCTAGACCGACAGCTGGTGTTCAAACAAGGGAAATTAGTGAAGGGGTGATGCCTTTATGACGGAGGGCGTTGGTTTGGAAGGAGGTTTTGCATACCGCTGCGCATCAGCGTTTTTTTATCCATTTTGCCGAGTTTTTTCATCATGCCGCTCATTTGCTTATGCTGCTTGATGAGGCGGTTTAGGTCTTGAATGGTGGTACCAGAACCGGCGGCAATGCGGCGCTTGCGCGAGGCGTTTAAGAGCTTGGGGTCGCCGCGCTCTTTTTTGGTCATCGAGTTGATGATGGCGAGCTGCATATCGAGCACGTTTTCATCCATGCCGGCCTCAGCAGCTTTCTCCTTCATTTTCCCGAGGCCCGGTATCATGCCCATAATGCTGCCGAGCCCGCCCATTTTACGGATATTACGCAGCTGATCTGCGAGATCATTGAAATCAAACTGGCCCTTGCGTAGTTTTTTCTCAAGCTTCTTGGCCTCTTCCGCATCGACGGTTTCTTGGGCTTTTTCCACCAGCGAGACGACATCGCCCATGCCGAGAATGCGCGAGGCGATGCGCTCTGGGTGGAAGGGTTCGAGCTCAGAGAGTTTTTCGCCGATGCCGAGGAATTTGATGGGGCAGCCAGTGACGGCTTTCATACTGAGTGCTGCGCCGCCACGGCCATCGCCATCGACGCGGGTGAGCATGATGCCGGTGAGGCCGATTTTGCTGTTAAATTCCTGCGCGACATTAACGGCGTCCTGCCCGGTGAGCGCGTCAGCAACGAGCAGACGCTCGCTGGGCGCGGCGATTTTATTGACTTTTTCGAGTTCTTGCATCAGCGCATCGTCGATATGCAAGCGCCCGGCCGTATCGAGGAAGAGCACGTCATAGGCTTCGAGCCTGGCTTTTTCCATGGCGCGCTTGGTGATTT
>JANQQO010000139.1 GCA_028289305.1 Rickettsiales bacterium
CCGTATAAAGACACCCCGAAGCGATGACGCAAACAATAGGGATTTTCTACCCATACCCCCATCAATAGCAAGGATACGCCTGGCCCGAGTGATTGTTATATGACCCGTTTTTTGACCATTAGCCGCTATGTATTTAAGCAGATTGTGCTGAAGTTTATGGTGAAGCGCAAAGAGGCGCTGCTTTACGGGTTGGCGATGTTTATGCTCGGGGTGGTGTTTGGTAAAACGGTGACGCTGAGTATGCCGGAATTCCCGCATGCGGGGCGTGAGCAGGCGGGCGTAGTGGACCCGCTGGAGAAAACAGACGCAGAAGAAAAGGCCGTGGTAGCGGCAGTGGATTTGCCGCGCGTGCCGCAGCCAAAGCCGGAAATAAAAAAGAAGAAAGCAGAGACGTCGGACGCGCCAGACCATGTGGTGGATGTGGAGGTGAAGCGCGGAGATACGTTCATCACGGTGATGACCGAGGCCGGGGCGGATCGCCAGCAGGCTTGGGATATCAGCCGCTCGATCAAAGATGTGTATGATGTACGCTCGATGCGTATTGGCCAGCGTATGTCGGTGGTGTTTAGCGAAAAACCGCAAGATGGCAGCTTGGGCTTTGCCGAATTGGCGATTCATTACCCGGATCGTACCATACGGATAAAGCCGGATGCGATTGAGCCGGGCAATTATATCGCGAAGAAGGTCGAGAAAGTGCTGGAAACGCGGATCACGCGCACAGGCGGCGTGATTGAGAGCAGCCTGCTCGTGCTTACCAATGGCTTGGGCGTGCCGGCGAATATCATGAATGAAGCAATTCGTGCCTATAGTTTTGATGTGGATTTTCAACGGGATGTGCAGAAAGGTCAGCGATTTGAGGTGGTGTATGAAACGCTGTATGACGAGTTTGGCAACAAAGTGCGCGATGGGAATATGCTCTATGCGTTGCTGACGGTGCGGGATGAGGATATGCCGCTCTATCGCTATGAAGGGCAGAACGGCCAGGCGGATTATTACACGCGCGATGGGCGCACGGTGCGCAAGGCGTTGCTGCGCACGCCGGTGAATGGGGCGCGGATGTCCTCGGGCTATGGCATGCGCAAGCACCCGATTCTGGGCTATAACAAGATGCATAAAGGCGTGGATTTTGCCGCACCGCGCGGTACGCCGATCTATGCGGGTGGTGATGGGGTGATTGATCGTATTGGCCGCAATGGTGGCTATGGGAAATATATCCGCATTCGGCATAATTCGGAATATTCCACGGCTTATGCGCATTTGAGCAAATATGCGCGTGGGATGCGTAAAGGGCGCCGGGTGAAGCAGGGCCAGGTGATTGGCTATGTGGGCTCAACCGGGCGTTCGACCGGGCCGCATCTGCATTATGAGATTCTGGTGCGCGGCAAGCAGGTGAATCCGCTGAAGGTGAAGATGACGCCGGGTAAGCGCTTGCGCGGCGCACAGCTCGCCGATTTCCAGCAAGCGCGCGATGGCATGGATGCGATGGTGGCGAATTTGCCGATGCATACCCAGCTGGCCTCACGGAAATAAGCTAGGTTGTTTATTTGCCCTGCGCTATTACGCAACCTGTTCATTTTCAACAATAAAATTTAAATCAACACCCTCATAATATTCCTCTACCTACCTAGTTTTCCAGGAGACAAGGTTAAAAAAGGGTTAATTCTTTTAAAAAATCTAAATATTTTTTAACTAAATGTCCTTTTATTCTGCTAATTCTTATATACTGGTTGAAGTGTTAGGCTTTGCCGTACAACAAAAAGGGAGAGATATAATGGTGGATATTCAGGGAACACATCAAAACGATAATCTTACGGGCACGGATGACGATGATGTTATCTTCGGGCTCGGCGGTGCAGATACCATTTTTGGCAATGATGGAGACGACATCATTTATGGGGAAGGCGTATTGCCTAAAGAGTCTGCAAAAGAGTACATGTCTCTATTAGACACAACGCATCGCGTGCACACGAAAGCTACGGATATCTCTCAGTTTACGAAAGATGATGTTGTGGATAACCTTATTCTCGCTGCTTCAAGAGATGATTACTTCAATGACGTTATTATAGGTGGCGCTGGAGATGACACGGTTTATGGCGGTCTGGGCAATGATATCCTCTATGGGGATATCGTCGATTACCCCTATGGTTCTATTGCCCCTGCTGGGAATGATAGACTTGATGCTGGTGCTGGAGATGACACGGTTTATGGTGGTCTTGGAGATGATGTAATTAGAGGTGGTACCGGAGATGATGTGCTCTATGGTGATGTTGATGGACGAGACGCACCCTTTGGTAATGCCATACTTGGTGACGATCTTATTATTGCTGGTGATGGCGATGATGAAGTGTATGGCGCGGGAGGTGACGACACCTTAGCGGGTAATGATGGCGATGATTATCTCTATGGGTACATAGGAGATGACTTTATCAACGGTGGCGCCGGGGATGATATCCTGTTGGGCGATGAGGGTAGTGATACGCTCTTAGGCGGCGACGGTGATGATTGGATTCGTGGTGATACCTTGCAGACAGGCGGTATGATCCATATCGGAAATGATGTTATCGATGGCGGCGCAGGAGATGACCGTATCTATAGTATTTCCAGAGGTGAAAATCTTGTAACCGGTGGCGCCGGTAAGGATAAATTTGAATTCACTAAACATAACGCTAATAGCGGTAGCAATACTACTATCACGGATTTCACTATTGGTGAGGACGACATTCAGTTAGTAGGTTATAGTATCACCCCAACGCCTGGGTCTCTCTATCCAGGGGTCAACGCGCTATCTCTTGAGCAAGTAGGTGCGGATACCGTTCTGACGCTAGAGACGAATATGGGGAGCCATACCGTGACATTGCTTGGGATAGATATGCATGCTCTAAATGATAGCGATTTTATTTTTTAGTCACGATTTTGTCGCTATTGCCTAGGCAATAGCGGTGAAACGGCCCTTTTGGGTCATATAGAAAAGGCGGTTTTTCTTAAAGCCGCCTTTTCTTGTGGGCCGATTCGGTTAGCATACGCTTATGTTACCACCTGTTGGAATGACAGATAGGGATGCTGTATCACTTGCATCGCGGGCTAGAAACTGCTACCACAGAGCCATGGCCGAAGAGACGCATGTGAAGATTGCGCCCTCTATTTTGTCTGCGGATTTTGCCGCACTGGGCAAAGAGGTGGAAGCGATCGAAAAAGCTGGGGCGGATTACATTCATGTGGATGTGATGGACGGGCATTTTGTGCCAAATCTCACCATTGGGCCGGAAGTGGTGCGTGCGGTGCGTAGCTATAGCGCGCTGCCATTTGATGTGCATTTGATGATTGAAGAGCCAGAGCGCTATGTGGCCGATTTTGCGGAGGCCGGGGCGGATATTATCACCATCCATTATGAGGCGGTGACGCATCTGGATCGCGCGGTGCAGCAGATTAAAGATCTGGGGAAGAAGGTGGGCGTGTCGCTGGTGCCCTCCACGCCGCCGGATGTGCTGGATTATGTGCTGCCACAGCTGGATTTGGTGCTGGTGATGTCGGTGAACCCTGGGTTTGGTGGGCAGCAATTCTTGCCGCAATCGCTCGAGAAGCTGCGCGAGCTGCGCTATATGATTGATGAGGCGGGTAAGCCTGTGGAGCTTGAAGTTGATGGTGGGATTAACCCGGATACCGCAGCACTAGCGCGCGAAGCTGGGGCGGATGTGTTGGTGGCTGGAAGTGCAGTGTTCCAGGGCGATCCCACCCGCTATGCGGCGAATATTCAGCTGCTTCGGGGGTAAAGCATGACAGAAAAACTGATAGATGCAGTGACAGAAGCGCATCAGGAGGCGGTGCGCGGGTTTTTTGCCGCGCAGGGCGATGCGCTAGACGGGCTAGCAGAGCGGTTGG
>JANQQO010000187.1 GCA_028289305.1 Rickettsiales bacterium
TATAAAGGCGATGAAGAGCAGCTACCTGACCCCATGATCGAAGCGCAGGAAGGGGTGGGGTGCACACCGGCCTATCGCGGGCTTGCCTATGTGGTGGTGGAGGATTTTCCTCTAGCAGATTACGGCAACCGCATTCCCAATTTCACCTTTGAGGTGAAGCGCAAGGTGCTGGATACCGATTCGGAGGGCAATACCTTAGAGGAGCTGATTACCTCGATGGTGATCATCCCAGGTTCAGGTGAGTTTGTTTATGACACCGAGGTGCAGAGCAAGATCACCGGTGAGCCGCTTGGGCCAGAGTTTGTTGCGCAAGGCACGCAGATACGCATTAACCAGAATAACCGCGATAACAAGGCGGATGCGGTGGTGGCGTTGGATCAGCTAGAAGAGACTTTCCCTAATCTCGAATGGGTGGCGCTGGTGGTGACCTGGTTCGGCGATGATCTGGATGCGGGCCAGTGCACGATTCAGCCGGGCGTGGAATATAAAACCGGTGCGATCACTGAGCCGGAAACATGGAACAGCGCTGGCTTCACGCGTGATACCGCGCGGCAGATCACGCTGGATGGCAATGGCAACCCGGTCTATGGCGGCACGCCCGATGATGATAGCGTGCTGCGTCTGTTACAAGAGCTGAACACGCGCGGGTATAATATTCTCTTCTACCCGATGTTTTTTATGGATGTGCCGAACAAGCCTTGGCGTGGGCGGGTGACGGGTACGCCAAGCGATGTCTCGAGTTTTTTCACCAAAACCAATGGCTATAACGCCTTCGTCACGCATTATGCGAATTTGGTGAAGAATGATGTGGATGCCTTTGTGATTGGCTCGGAGCTGATTGGCCTGACCGCTGTGCAAGATGTGGATGATAGTTTTCCGGCAGTGGATCGCCTGGTGGATCTTGCAGCCACGGTGAAGGGCGTTGTCGGCTCCGGCGTGGATGTGACTTATGCGGCGGATTGGTCGGAATATCACCATACGGATGGCGGCTGGTATAACCTCGATCCGCTCTGGGCCTCGCCGAATATTGATATGGTCGGGATTGATGCGTATTTCCCGCTCACCGATGAGCCGCAATCGGGCTATGACGTGCAGAAGGTGATTGATGGCTGGACTTCCGGCGAGGGGTATGACTGGATTTACACCGACCCAGAGCGCACGATCCAACAACCGCTCGAGCCACGCTTTGCTTGGAAAAATATTGAGTGGTGGTGGAAGAACCAGCACGTGAATCCGGATTTGGCAACCACGCCATGGGTGCCGGAATCGAAGAAGATCTGGTTCACCGAATTTGGCTTTCCTTCTGTGGATGGGGCGACCAATCAGCCGAATGTGTTTTTTGATCCCACCAGTTCGGAAAGTTTTTTCCCGTATTTTTCCAAGGGCCGCGTCGATTTTCAGGCACAGCGCACCGGGCTTTTAGGCACGGAGCTGCAGTGGAAAGATTCCACCATGATCGAGCGGCGTTTTGTCTGGACCTGGGATGCGCGGCCTTTCCCATTCTGGCCAGATCTGCTGGATGTGTGGACGGACGGTATTTTGTGGAAAACCGGGCATTGGGTGCAGGGTAAGCTGGGGCTTTCTAGCTTGAGCGCGATCGTGGCGGATTTATCGCGCCGTGCCGGGTTGGAGGATGCCGATTTTGATGTATCACAGCTCACCGATCTTGTGGATGGCTATGTGCTGACCCAGCGTATTTCAGTACGCCGCGCGATTGAAAGCCTGCAGCAAGCCTATTTCTTTGATGCGGTGGAGTCCGATAATCGCATTAAATATGTACCGCGTGGTCAGGCGGTGATGCAGCAAATTAGCGAGCAGGATCTGGTAGGGCGCAATTCGGGCGATGTGGAAGAGGTGCTCTCGATCACGCGCACGCAGGAGGTGGAGCTGCCGCAGCGCATTGATGTGACTTATCTCAATAAAATTGCCAATTACCAGATCGGCAATCAGCACTCACAGCGCCAAGTGACCGATAGCGTGAATGCGGATACGCTGAATCTTCCGATCGTACTTTCTGATCAGGTGGCGAAGATCATTGCCGATGTCACACTGTTTAACACGTGGCTCGAGCGTGTGCGTTATCGTTTTGAGGTGCCGTATGCGTTTGCGCAATTGGAGCCGACTGATGTGGTGCAGGTGAGCATTGATGGCGTCACCCACACAATTCGCGTTACCGATACGCAATTTGGCAAACCCGGGGTGATGCGTGTGACTGGCGTGGCGGAAGATGTTTCGGTGTACGATTTTTATAACGAGCCGGGCAGCATACCGCCGCAAGTGGAGGTGATAGCGCCACCTGGGGAGACGGATCTGGAAATTCTCGATCTGCCAGCATTCCCGCTCGATGATCCAGAGCAAGGCGCGCTGCGCTTTGCTGCGAGCGGTCAGGAGGCTGGCTGGCGCGGGGCGGTGATCTATCGCTCAGATGATGAGGGCAATACCTACACACCTTTGGTGGCGGCAGATAGCGGCGCGGTGCAGGGCACGGCAACGACTGCACTCAGCAGCGGACCCTCCACCGTGTTTGACCGTAGTAATACGGTGACCGTGGTACTGCGCGGTGGCGAGCTAGAGAATATGACCGAGCAAGCCGTGCTCAACGGGGCGAATGCTGCGCTGATCGGTGATGAGATCGTGCAGTTCACCACAGCCACCTTGGTCGAACCGTTTAAATATACGCTCTCAGGCCTATTGCGCGGGCGTCTGGGCACGGAGCATACGATAGCAGGCCATGCGGCGGGCGAGCCCTTTGTGCTGCTTGATGCGCGGCTTATAAAGGTGGAAGCGCCGAATAGCATTATCGGCCTACCGCGGCTCTATAAACCGGTCAGCATTGGTTCCACGCTTGGCGCTACCGCTTCGGAAAGCTTTACCTATCAGGCGAATGCGCTGCTGCCCTATGCGCCGGTGCATGTGGCGGGTAGCCGAGATGGGGTAGATAACCTCACGATCAGCTGGGTGCGGCGTACGCGGCTGGGCGGTGAGTGGCGCGATAATGTCGATGTGCCGCTCAGCGAGGCAGAGGAGTTATACGAAGTAGAGATCCTGAATGGCGGCGATGTGGTGCGGGTGATTGGACCCACCTCTGTAACGCAGGCCGCCTACCCAGCCATTGTACAAACCGCAGATTTTGGGGCGCCACAGGCGGTGATTGATGTCAGGATTTATCAATTATCCGCCATTGTGGGGCGCGGTCACCCGGCGATTGCCACTGTCTAATATTAACGTAAGGAGAGAATCATCATGGCACAAACACAGCATTTAGGGATTACGCTGATTGAGCAAAGCCAGTCACAAAAAGAAGTGACGGCGAATGAGGCGTTTAACCGGCTCGATGCGCTTTTAAACACAGGCGCGATAGATAAGGATGTGGCAACACCTCCTGGCTCGCCTGCGGAGGGGGATGTGTATATCGTAGCAAGCGGCGCCACGGATGATTGGGCGACGCATGAGAATGACATCGCTTATTATAGCCAGATCTGGCGTTTCATCACGCCGCGTGAGGGGCTGATTATCTGGGTGAATGATGAGGATGCGCTCTATCGCTATGACGGCAGCGCTTGGGCGCTCTATACGCAAAATCTGCCGCTGCTGGGCGTGAATACCACGGCAGATACCATCAATAAGCTTGCGGTGAGCAGCGATGCGGTGCTGTTCACCACTGCCACTGGCGATGCGCAGATTAAGGTGAATAAAACCGCAGTGGGAGATACTGCTTCCTATCTTTTCCAGACCGGCTTTTCAGGCCGGGCCGAGTTTGGTCTGGTGGGCGATGATGATTTTCAGCTGAAAGTCTCGGCCAATGGCAGCAGCTTTGATACGGCGTTTGTGGTCGATAAAGACAGCGGCTCGGTGGCGTTCAGCCAGTTCGTAGGGCATGGCGAGCCATCGGAGCTGACCATTGCCGCGGGTGCGGTGACCGCCACGCAAAGCAGCCATACCATTGATACTGAAAGTGATGCAGCTACAGATGATCTTGATACCATCAATGGTGGGAATAATGGAGATTTTCTTTACGTAAGTGCGGCGAATGCAGCGCGTACTGTGGTGTTTAAAGACGGCACAGGCAATCTGCGTTTGGCCGGAGATTTTTCTGCCAATCACAGTGATGACATGCTGGTGCTGCAAAAACGCGGTGGTAATTGGCTGGAAATCTCCCGCAGTGATAATAGTTAAAAAATCTCTCCCCCTGCCCTGCGGGGGGAGCAACAAATCTGAGTACTGCTTAGCTTCAGCGAAGCAGTGCCAGATTTGTGAGGGGGGTGTTTTTCTAAAACTACACCCCCACCAGATTTCCTAAGTTCGCTTTTAGCTCACATAAGAAAATCTTACCTCCCCCGCAAGCGGGGGAGGAGAAAAAGGTAATAATAGTTAGGGGGATGTGATGACAGAGAGTACATCGGTAAAAATTGCGCGGCTGGAAGAGCAGATGAAAACCAGCCATAGCAAGCTCGATCATATGCTGCAGGAGATAGAGCATATGCGCGATTTACAGCTACAGCTGCAGCAGCGTTATGGCGAATTGCCCGAGGTGAAGGATACGTTGGAAGAGATGGCCCAGAAATTTACTGTTCTGGAGCGGTCGATGGGGAATATGCGCGGTTATGTGATGGGGCTGGGCACCGCCTTTGGTGTGA
>JANQQO010000200.1 GCA_028289305.1 Rickettsiales bacterium
TTTTTCTGCGATAATTATAACGTATTGTAATGTATGTAGTATTCGATAATCCGGCCGTGATGTACCCCTTAAGTTTTGTCGTCGGGTTGTTGTTTGGCAGTTTTGTGACGCTGGCTAGTTATCGTTTGCCGCGCGATGAGCCGATTGGCATGGAGCGCTCTAACTGTCCGGTGTGTAAGCATAAATTAGGATTCTGGGATTTGTTCCCAGTGTTTTCCTGGGTGTTGTTACGTGGGCGCTGTCGCTATTGTAACACTTATATTTCAGCACGCTATCCATTGATTGAGCTAATACAGGGGTTGTTGTTTGTGGCGGTGTATGCGCGATTTGGGGCGACGCCGGAGGGGGCGATTATTGCGCTGCTCACCGTGTGTTTGCTGATAGTGATTGTGGTGGATTTTGCGTTTTCCATCATCCCCGATGAGGTGCAGGTGGTGATGTTTGTGCTGGGGGTGGTGCATCAATTGGTGGCAGGTGCGGCGTGGACGCATTTTATAGTAGGGCCAGCATTGGGCTTAGGCATTGGGTATGGCCTGCGCCTGATTTTTTGGTGGTGGAAGAAAAAGGAGGCGCTCGGCATGGGGGATGTCAAGTTTCTTGCGGTTGTTGGCATTTTTTTACCGATAGATTTAATTATAACTTTCCTTTTTATGGCCGGCGTGATAGGTATTATAACAGCGTTGGTATGGCGGTTTGCAGGCAAAGGAGTGCAGTTTCCATTTGGTCCAGCGCTCGCAGTTTCGTTATTAATTTGCCTGTTTTTCCCGACCATTCCGGACGTGATGAAAACACTCTTAGTTGACGCTGTATTGGAGTATCATTGACCCCTTTCTTGCTTTAAGGATATATGGACGACGACGGGACGAACCCATCTGCACCACAGCCCAGGAAGGGCAGTTTTTCGGTGCCAAAGCATGTGAAATGCTTACTAGTTCTAGTAAGCTTAGGATTTTTGTCCTCTTGTAACATCCCCACTTTAGAACAAGATGTGAAACATGGATTGCGCAAGGCGCGCAATCTGACGCAGGATGCATTTGAGCGTACACGCGAAGAGCTTGAAGATACTTTCGATAAAGAAAATAATGATCTGATTGACCCGGATGCTGGGTTGTCGCGCGATGATTATCGTCGCACCTATCTCGAGCCGACTATTCCTACAATAAAAGATAATCCGCCGGAGTTGGTGTTGCCGGATGTGTCACAATTATTGGTGGCGCCGCGCCCGCCGGTGGTAGGGCAGGATAAGCTGGTGACGATTTCAGTGACCGAAGAGATTCCACTGAAGGATGTGATGATTGAGCTAGCCCGCCGCGCGGATGTGGATATTGAAGTGGATCCGGGCATTGCTGGGGGGATTATTTTCCGTGCGAAGGATAAACCCTTTTCTGAGGTGGTGGAGCGGATTGCGGATTTAGCGGGTTTGCGCTATTCGGTCAAGAATGGTGTGCTGAAGGTGGAGCGGGATCTGCCGTATATCGTGAATTATAAAATGGATTTATTAAATCTGGTGCGCTCGAATGAGGGTGGGGTAACGATTAGCACGAATGTGTTGAGCGCCGGCGCTAGTGGCGGTAGCTCAGCGGTGAATTCGGGGTCGTCGAGTAATCTTACCACGTCGTATGAGGGTGATGTTTGGAATGAGATCACCGAGGCAATTAATAGTATTATTGAGAATTATAGCGGCAGTGTGACGACGTTCCAGACGGCGTCTACGGCGGATCCGGCGGTGTCGGATGTGCTGGGTGCGCCTACCCGTGGTGGGGCTTCTGCCACGGCAGGGGCGGATGCGAGCGCGATTTTATCGGTGAATCGGCAATCGGGTATTATTGCGGTGTTAGCAAGCCAGCGGCAACATACGGAGATTAAGTCTTACCTGGATCAAACCCTGGAATCACAAACGGCACAGGTGTTGATTGAGGCAAAAATTGTAGAAGTTACGCTGGATGAGGAGTTTCGTAGTGGTATTCAGTGGAATGCGATTAGTGAGGGCAAGTTTGACTTCACAGCGAATGCGAATTTGACCGGGGCGACGACTGGGCTAGCAAATGATTTTGTACAGATCACGGCGCTGCCGCAGGAGTTCTTAGGGTTTGATGATCTGAACTTGGAGGCGGTGATTGATTTAACCGAGCGCTTTGGAGTGTCGCGCACGCTCTCCAGCCCGCGAATTAATGCGATGAATAACCAGCAGGCGGTGCTCGCTTTTGCTGAGAATTTTGTGTATTTCGACATTGATGTGCAGGAAGAAGATGAAGGTACGGGTTCGGATTCGGTATCGACGCTGACGATCGATAGCGAGGTGCAAACGGTGCCAATTGGGGTGATTTTAACGCTGCATCCGACGATTGACTTGAAGAGTAGTGAGGTGCTGATGAATATTCGCCCAACGCTTTCACGGGTGACGGGCACGGTGGCAGACCCTGGCGTGGCGCTGACCGCATCACAGCAGGGGATTAATATTGATAACCTCGTGCCGCAGGTGGAGGTGCGTGAGATTGATACGATCATGCGAATTAAGAGCGGCCAGGTGATGGTGATTGGTGGTTTGATGGAAGAGCGGGTGAGCAATGAGGATAACGGGGTGCCGTTCTTGCAGGATGTGCCGTATTTGGGTAATGCGTTTAAGAGTGTGAATAAGGATACGGAAGTGGTGGAAACGGTGATCTTTATTAAGGCGACAATTATTCCTCCATTTGGTGTGTCGCAGGAAGATCAAGAGTTTTATCGGAAGTTTACAACGGATCGTCACCCTCTAACATTCTAGGTAGCGTCAGCACAGCATGTTTAATGGCCTGCAAATACCCATTTCTTGCGCTTTCCTCCTACGCCAAAAGGCTTCGGAGGACGCGGCCGGTACTCAGGTAGTATATCTACGATCCGTTCCGGTTCTTCCACCTTCGCTCTTTAAGCTACGGCGGACAGGCAGAAATAGGTATTTTCGGCACATTCTCCATACTGTGCTGAGTTCATTTAGAGCTGTATTTTTTTAAAGGGAATTAGGATGTCTACGACGATTCGGTATATTTTCATTACAGCGGTGCGGGATTGGCTGTTTATCGGCCTGTTCTTTTCGATTCTAGCGGCGGTGGGTATTTCGCTTTTCTTAGGCGGTACGGCGTTGGTGGAACAGGAAGTGATGACGATTGTGTATGCAGCGGGAGCATCGCGGGTGATTCTGCTGGTGGGGCTGATTGTGTTTGTGTGCTTCCATGTGCGGCGGGCGTTTGATAACCGCGAGGTGGAGGTGATGCTGACCAAACCGATTTCGCGTACCTCGTTTGTGTTTTCGTACTGGGCGGGATTTGCTGTGGTGTCGGCGCTGTTCGTGCTGCCGGTGAGTGTGATGATGTGGCTGCTGATGGATGTGGATTTGGTGGGGCTATTATTTTGGAGTGTGAGCCTGGCACTGGAGGCATTGCTGGTGGTGGCATTTGCGCTGGCCTGTTCGCTTATTTTGACCAGTGCGGTGACCTCGGTGTTGGTGTCATTCGGGTTTTATTTGATTTCACGTATGATGGGATTTTTCACCTTTATCATTGAACGCTCGGTGATGAAGTTCGATTTGAGCTGGGGGTGGCTGACGGAGAATTTGCTGGCGGTGACGTCGATTATTCTGCCACGGCTGGATTTGTTTGGGAATAGCAAGTGGCTGGTTTACGGTATTCGGGTGGATCAGCAGGTGTGGCTGCTTGAAATGATACCGGTTTTCTTGCCGCAGACGCTGATTTATGTACCGCTACTGTTATTTATGGCCATGTTTGACTTTAAACGTAGGCAGTTCTAGGCATGGTTTCGCTCCTTCGTAAGGAACCGTATTTTTTCCTATTTTTATTGCTGCAGGTGATATTCTGGATGTATGCGCGCGGCATCAAACCGGATATGGAGGTGTTGCCCGACCCGCCGAGTGAGACGGCCGTATTGGCGACCTCGTTTGGCGATACGCAGTTTTATTTTCGTCTGCTCGCGCATCGTATTCAGAATGCGGGTGATAGTTTTGGGCGGGTGACGCCGCTGAAAGACTATGATTATGAGCAGCTGGGTGAGTGGTTTCATTTGTTGGATAGTTTGGATCCACGTTCAAATCATGTTGTCTCATTGGCAGCGTATTACTATAGCGCGACGCAATATACGCCGGATGTTGCCTATATTGTGGATTATTTGGAACAGCATGCGGATCGCGATCCGGTGAATAAATGGTGGTGGTATGCGCAGGCGATTTACAATGCAAACCACCGCTTGGATGATAAAGAGGCGGCGCTGCGCATTGCGTATAAATTAGCAGCGGTGGAGAATGATGCGATGCCGATTTGGACGCGGCAGATGCCAGCGCTGATTCATGAAGATTTGGGAGAGACGGAAGAGGCGCTGGTGATTATTCGGGAGTTATTGGATAATCCGGAGCAGCTTTCTGCCGGTGAATTGAATTTCATGTATTATTTTATTAAGGATCGTTTGGGCAAGGCAGTGGAAGAGTTAAACGAAAAAGAAGCAGAACTTCTTCGTAATACGGAGATGTATAAGCAAGATACGGAAGCGGAATAGGCCGGGTTTATGTCTGAAGGAAATGTGGTTTTAAATATCACGCAGCTTTTTCAGCTAGCGGCGATTGGGCCCTGTTTTTTTGTGGCGTTTTATTTGCTGGCGAGTTTAAGGCAGTTTTCTTCGGTGGTGCTACCGGCGCTGTATTTTTTGTTCTTAGGGAGTAGCTTTTTATTACCGATTCTAACGGTGTTGCCGGAGACCGGCCAACATGCGTGGGTGCATGCCGCATGGCATTTTAGCGAGAGTTTGCTGCCGGCGTTGAGTTTTCTGCTGATCTTGCAGTTTATCTTGGGTAAGCCACCTTCCTGGCATTTTTGGCTGATTCTTGCGGTGCCGCTGGTGGGCGGAAGCTCGTTCATTTATTTAGCGACGACGCAGCCGGAAGTGTGTGTGCTGGATAATCAATGTTACCGCTCTGAGTATTTCTTGATGTTATACCGCATCTTTAGTGCGTCGTTGGTGTTCATGTTGCTGGTGGTGTTGATGAGCCGGAGCCGTTATCGCATTTCGAGCGATGATATGCATAAGCAGTCGAAATATTGGCTGGTGATTGCCTTGATCATGTTCAATCTGCTTTATCTGGGTGTCGATTTGGCGCTTGTGTTTGAGGAACTGGAGGCGGCTGATGCGGTGTTTGTGAAGACCATGATTGGGGTGGCGTTTGTCTATATCGTGCTGTCTTCGGTGTTTAGAGTGTTTGCAGAGAATTTTGGCTTACGGCCGTTTAATTTTGGTAGCCGCTGGGTGTTCTTAGAGCAGGATCGCGATATTTTGGAGAAGATGGAGGCGGTGCTGGAGGAGGAGAAACCGTATCGCATTTTAGGATTTAACCGGCGTTCACTGGCCGAGCGGCTGGGGGTGAAGGAGTATCAGCTATCGCGGGTGATTAACTGTAAGCTGAATAAGAGCTTTAGCGAGCTGATGAATGAGTGCCGGGTGAATGATGCGAAACAGGCGCTGCGTGAGACGGATGATGCGGTGACAGTGATTTCGTTTGATACTGGGTTTAGTAGTATTACCTCGTTTAACCGCGTGTTTAAGGAGTCTACGGGGCTGTCGCCGAGTGAGTATCGTACGAAGAAGCGAAAAGAAGAGAAGAAATGACTATAGGGGTAGTAGGCGCAAGCTGAAGGGAGATTGAGATTATTTCGGCACCAAGATCATCAGCATTTGGCGGCCTTCCATTTTCGGTTCGGCCTCGGCCTTGGCGATATCCTCCACTTCGCTGAGTGTACGGAGCAGGAGATCGCGGCCGATTTCATTATGGGTGACTTCGCGGCCACGGAAGCGTAGTGAGACTTTGACTTTATCCCCGGCTTCGATGAATTTGCGGATGGCGCGCAGCTTCACTTCGTAATCATGCACGTCGATATTGGGACGCAGCTTGATTTCTTTAATGTGGATGACTTTTTGCTTTTTCTTGGCTTGTTTGGCTTTTTTCTGGGCTTCGTAGCGATGCTTGCCGTAATCCATCACTTTGCAGACAGGCGGGTCTGACTGGGGGGAGATTTCAACGAGATCCATGCCGGCTTTGGCGGCGATATCCAGGGCTTCTGCTAAAGAGACGACACCGCGCATATCCCCATCATCGACGACCAGGCGCACAGGGTCGCTGGTGATGGCCTCATTGATGGCACGCTCCGCCGTGTCTTGCTTTTTCGGCGGTCCGCTAGAACGTCGTACGTTAATGACGATACTCCTTCATCAATTCACCTATCATTTCAACCATAAGGAGGTGCTGCTTCTGCTTTTAGTTTATCGATTACCTCGGTAAGTGCAAGTATTTCTTGATTTTTATTACCCAAACGACGTACCGACACCGTTTTTTCCTCCATTTCGCGCTTACCCAGCGCAAAAATGACGGGCACTTTTGCTAAGGAATGTTCGCGGATTTTGTAATTGATCTTTTCGTTGCGGATATCAAGCACAGCGCGCAATCCAGCTTTTTCTAGAGCGTTTTTTACTTCCCTAGCGTAGTCATCGGCATCGCTGGTGATGGTGGCGATGGCGATTTGTGTGGGCGACAACCATAAGGGGAATTTGCCGGCGTAATGTTCGATGAGAATGCCGATGAAGCGTTCGAACGAGCCAAGGATGGCGCGGTGGAGCATGACGGGGCGGTGTTTTTCACCATCTGCTGCAATGTAACTGGCATCGAGGCGTTCTGGGAGGACGAAATCGACTTGCAGGGTGCCGCATTGCCAATCGCGCCCGATGGCATCGCGCAGGACGAATTCAAGCTTCGGGCCATAAAATGCGCCTTCACCTTTATTCAGCGTCCATTCTAAGCCGCTAGCATCGGCAGCGTTTTTGAGCGCGGTCTCGGCCTTATCCCAGATGGCATCGGAGCCAGCGCGGGTTTCCGGCCGGTCGGAGAATTTGACGACGATATCGGTGAAGCCGAGGGCGTGATAGACTTCTTGCAGGAGATCGCAGAATCCCTTGGTTTCAGAGACGATTTGTTCTTCGGTGCAGAAGATATGGCCGTCATCTTGCACCATGGCGCGAACGCGCATCAAACCGTGCAGCGCGCCGGAGGGCTCGTTACGGTGGCAGGGACCAAATTCTGCCATGCGCAGCGGAAGATCGCGATAGCTCTTGATGCCCTGATTGAAGATTTGCACATGGCCTGGGCAGTTCATGGGTTTGATGGCGAGCGTGCGGTCTTCATCGGATTCACTGATGAACATGTTTTCTCGGAATTTTTCCCAGTGGCCGGATTTTTCCCATAACGTGCGGTCGACGAGTATGGGGGTGCTAACTTCGAGATAGCCGTGCTGGCGGATAGCGGTGCGGATGAAGTTTTGTAGGAGGCGATAGAGCGTCCAGCCTTTACCGTGCCAGAAGATGGCGCCGGGGGCTTCTTCTTGCAGGTGGAAGAGATCCATCTCGCGGCCTAAGCGGCGGTGATCCCGTTTTTCTGCTTCTTCTAGGCGGTGTAGATGGGCTTTTAGGTCTTTTTCATTGGCCCAGGCCGTGCCGTAAATGCGCTGGAGCATGGCGTTGTTGCTATCGCCACGCCAATAGGCACCGGCGAGTTTGGTGAGCTTGAAGGATTTGGGGTTCAGCTTGCCGGTGGAGGGCAGGTGAGGGCCACGGCAGAGATCGATGAAGTCACCCTGGCGGTAGAGGGTGAGGGTTTCGCCTTCGGGGATATCGCGAATGATCTCGGCTTTATAGAGCTCGCCTTGTTCGGTGAAGAAATCGATGGCGTCGTTGCGCTGCCACACTTCGCGGGTGATGGTTTCGTTACGGGCGATGATCTCGCGCATGCGTTCTTCGATTTTTTCGAAGTCGTCGGGGGTGAAGTGCTCTTCGCGTGCGAAGTCGTAATAGAAGCCTGTATCGATCGCAGGGCCGATGGTGACTTGGGTTTCAGGATAGAGCTCTTTGACGGCCTCGGCCATGAGGTGGGCCATATCGTGGCGGAGGATTTCAAGTGCTTCCGGGTCTTTATCGGTGATGATGGCGATTTCAGCATCAGCCTCGATGGGGCGGGAGAGATCCCACTCTTCACCATTAACACGGATGGCGAGCGCGGCTTTGGCGAGGCCTGCGCCAATGCCCTCGGCGATTTCCATGCCGGTGATGGGGGCGGGATACGCCTTGGTGGAGCCATCCGGCAGGGTGATGGTGATTTGTTCCTGTTGTTGTGCTTTTGCCATGCGGGCTAGTGTTTAGCCGTTTTCGCCACCCTGTCAAGGTCTACCAGCTCTTCCAGCAGAGAAATCACATCTTTTTCGCTTAAATCGGTGAGGTCTTCTTCTTGCAAGAAACGGGTATTGAGGCCACGCGGGGCAGTGAGTTTAGGGTCAGAATGCTCAGAAAACAGGGTGATAGTGGGGCAGGGCGTGGCAGCGATGATGTGCATAGGGCCGGTATCGTTGCCGATGGCACAGGTGGCGTCGCGGGCGAGCATGGCAATATCGGCGAAGCTGGTTTGTTCTGACAGGTCAATTGCGCCGCTGCATAGGGCGATGATGCTTTGGATGGTGTCTTTTTCTGCTGCAGCACCGAGGAAGACAGGGGTGATGCCTTTATCGCGCAGGAAGCGGGCGATGGCAGCAAAACCCTCTTCAGACCAGCGTTTTTCTGGACGGTGGAGTGACCCGCCAGCGATCAGCAAGGCATAAGGGGTGGTGAGGTTAAAGCGGCTGATATCGGAGGTGAGCCAGGAGATGTCAGGCTTGGGTACGCGTTTAATGCCGGTGATGCGCAGCTGGGTGCGCTGGCGATCGATCGTGTGCATGCGGGTGCGGCTGGGGTGGAGATGTGGGTGGGAGCACCATTCAACGATGCCCGACCATAAAGGTTTACGGCGACCCATGAGGCGGAAATACATCGAGCTACGCAGCGAGGTTTGCAGATCATAGACCATTTTGAATTGGCCACTGCGCAGGCGTTTTATCAGCGCCCAGAGTTTTTTGAACTCAAGTAGTTTGGGTTTTTCATCGACCCAGATTTCGTCGAAATACGGGCTTTGCTCAGCAAGGGAGACATAAGGCTCGGTGGTGAGTAAGGTGATGTGGGATTTTGGATGGCGCCGGCGAATCGCAGCGAACGGGCCGGTGGCGAGGATCATATCACCTAGCGCGCCGTGTTTGATGATGAGATAGCGTTTAGGCATAGTGCGGTGTTTATAGTCATTCCACTTAAGCATTTCTGCTTGCTGCAAATGCCTACTTGCTGCGCTTCCGGTACTCAAGTAGTTATTCTACGATCCGTTCCGGTTCTCGCAAATAGGTATTTTCGCTTACGCATAAATGCTTAATTGGAGTGACTATATAGCATATGTGGAAGAAAGAGGAAGTAAAATGGGCAGAGAGTGGGGCTGGCTTTTTGTTGCAGAATGGGTATAACCAGGGACTATGGCAGATAAAACATCCAAATTGGTATTGGCCTCGGCGTCGAAAGGGCGGCTGGGATTGCTTAAGAGTATTGGTGTGACGCCGGATGTGATTGCGCCGGCGGATATTGATGAAACGCCGCGGACGAAAGAATTGCCGAAAGCGTTCGTGCGGCGCTTAGCGCGCGAGAAGGCGCGGGCGATTGCGCCACAGCATGCGGGTGCGGTTATATTGGCGGCGGATACGATTGCGGCGGTGGGGGGGCGGATTATTGGCAAAGCAGCAGATGCAGCGGAGGCACGAGAGGTGCTGGAGTTATTTTCAGGCAGGCGGCACCGTGTGTATACCGGCGTGTGTGTGATTGCGCCGGATGGAAAAGAGCGGGTGCGTGATGTGCTGACCATGGTGCATTTTAAACGGCTGGAAACGGCGGAGATTGACGCATATATCGCGAGTGGAGAGTGGGAAGGCAAATCTGGCTGTTATGGGCTGCAAACGCGCGGCGGCGGGTTTGTTGATTCGCTCAATGGCTCGTTTTCGAACGTGGTAGGGCTGCCGCTGGTGGAGGCAAAGCGTATGCTAAAAGCAGCAGGATTTCGCCACCCTGCTGTGTAATAGCTCTAGAGATCCATGATTTTGGTGAGGTAGACACCGTCGATAGCGTCGAACTCCGCCTTGCTGATGGCAGGGAGCTGGAAGACGTTTTGG
>JANQQO010000215.1 GCA_028289305.1 Rickettsiales bacterium
GGTGATCATGCGGGAATAAATCCTGCTGACGAAAACAGGTTAGCACTCCAGCGCCCGTTTTTTCAGCAAACACCTGCAGCGCCTCTGTTACTGCCTCAAACCCTAACCGCTCTCCCGCAATCACTAGCGGCCGCTCTGCTGCAGCAATCCGCTCTGCTAGTGCATCAACATCCGCCGGCACAGGCATATGTACCTCCGCAGGCTGCGACTCCGTTAACGTCACCTCTTCCTGCGCCATCAATACATCGAGTGGCATATCCACAATCACCGGCCCCGGCCGGCCAGAAACGGCCACACGCAGCGCTGCTGCTGTCATATCTGCCATTTCCTGCACGCTACGTGGCGTAAATACCGCCTTAGCAAAACTACCAAACATCGCGGTGTAGTCTATTTTCTGCGTCGCCTCATACGCCATCAGCCGCGATGGCACCTGCCCAATAAATAATACCAGCGGCACTGAACTCTGCTGCGCCGTATGTACTGCAATGCTCGCATTGCACGCCCCCGGTCCACGCGTCACCACAGCCACCCCTGGTTTATGCGTCAAGCTCCCTTGCGCCAATGCAGCAAACGCTGTTTCTGATTCCAAGCGCGTCGTAATGGGGCGAATACGCTCACTCTCCGATAGCGCATTAATCACCGGCAAAAAACTCTCGCCTGCCAAACAAAATACCTGCGTAACATCATGCAATTCGAGCGTCCGCACAATCGCCTCGCCGCCGTTCAACGCTGGCAATGTATCTGAATGCGCCACCTGCTGCTCCATTATGCCCCTTTCGCCTCTGGAAGATGAAGGCAGATATATTGCGTATCAACATATTCTTCAATGCCGTAATGCGAGCCTTCACGCCCAAACCCCGATTCTTTCACACCGCCAAACGGCGCTACCTCCGTGGAGAGGATGCCCGCATTCACCGCCACCATGCCATATTCCAGCGCCCGTGATGTGCGGAAAATCCGCCCGGCATCCCGCGTATACGCATATGCCGCCAGCCCAAACTCCGTGTCATTTGCCATTTGGATCGCCTCTTCTTCCGTAGAAAAAGAGAATAGCGGCGCCACAGGCCCAAAAATCTCTTCTTTAGCAAAGCGCATTGCCGTCGTCGCCCCACGCAACACCGTTGGCTCAAAAAACTGGCCACCCAATGCATGCCGCTTGCCGCCTAATACAATCTCCGCTCCTTTGCCTTCCGCATCCGCCAACAACTCTTCCACCTTCTGTACTGCAGGAGCATCAATCAACGGCCCTTGCTGCACACCATCTTCCAGGCCATTGCCCACCTGCAACGTCGCCACTTTTTTGGCAAAGGCCTCAGCAAAGGCATCATATATCCCTTCCTGCACTAAAAACCGGTTCGTGCACACACATGTCTGCCCGCTATTACGATACTTAGATGCTACCGCCCCCTCCACCGCTGCATCCACATCCGCATCGTCAAACACAATAAACGGCGCATTACCGCCCAGCTCTAAAGAAAGCTTCTTGAGCGTCGGCGCAGATTGCTCCATCAATAACTTTCCAACCTCTGTCGAGCCCGTAAAGCTCAGCTTGCGCACTACTGGGCTTGCTGTCAGCGCCCCGCCGATTGCTCTGGTATCCCCCACCACCACATTCACCACACCAGCTGGAATGCCCGCCTCTTCTGCTAATTTCGCCAGTGCTAATGCAGAATACGGCGTCTGTGTTGCCGGCTTCACAATAGAAGTACAGCCAGCACCCAGTGCCGGGCCTACCTTGCGCGTGATCATCGCAGCAGGGAAATTCCACGGCGTAATCGCCGCCGTCACGCCCACCGGCTTTTTTTCGACCAAAACGCGATAATCCGGCAAATGCTCCGGGATCACATCGCCATATACGCGCTTCCCCTCTTCAGCAAACCACTCAATAAACGACGCCGCATACGCCACCTCACCGCGTGATTCCATGAGCGGCTTGCCCTGTTCGGTGGTCATAATCACCGCCAGGTCTTCCAGATTCTCCATAATCAGCTCATACCACTTCCGCATGAGCGTGGCGCGCTCTTTTGCCGTCTTTTTATGCCAGAGTGGAAACGCCTTTTCTGCTGCCGCAATCGCCCGCTCCGTCTCTGCCGCTCCCATCTTCGGCACTACACCAATCACAGACCCATCCACAGGATTGGTCACCTCTACCACAGCGCCATCCTCTGCCTCCAACCACTGCCCATCAATAAAGCAGCGCTGCTCAAACAGCGTAGGATTATTTAAACTACTCGCCAGTGTATCGCTACTCATCTTCTCCGCCTGCATAACCCGTTCTCGTATCAATTAGCGAAGGCAGGAATATCCGTAATCGCCCGCCCCAAAATGAGTCCGTGAATATCGTGCGTCCCTTCATAGGTGTTCACACTCTCCAGATTAATCACATGCCGCATCACATGATATTCCTCACTAATCCCGTTCCCACCATGCATATCCCGTGCAACACGTGCAATATCCAGCGCTTTACCCGCCGAATTACGCTTAATCACAGAGATCATCTCCGGCGCCGCACGTCCTTCATCCATCAAGCGGCCCACGCGTAAACACGCCTGCAAGCCCAGCGTAATATCCACCATCATATTGGTCAGCTTCATTTGGATCAGCTGATTTGCGCCCAGCGGACGGCCAAATTGCTTGCGCTCCATCACATACTCGCGCGCCGCACGCATGCAGAATTCCGCCGCTCCCAACGTGCCCCAGCCAATGCCATACCGCGCTTTATTCAAACAGCTAAACGGCCCTTTAAGCCCAGAAACATCCAGCATATTCTCTTCCGGCACCGCCACATCACTCATCATGATCATGCCGGTCTCTGATGCTTTCAGCGACATCTTGTCGTCAATCCGAGGCGCAGAAAGCCCCTTAATCTCTTTCTCCAAAACAAACCCGCGAATCGTTCCATCTTCAATCCCAAGATCATCGGCACCATATATTTTTGCCCAAACGACAAACACATCTGCAATCGGCGAGTTGGTGATCCAGTTTTTTGATCCATTCAGCACAAACCCATCCTTGGTACGATCCGCCTTGCTCCGCATCCCACTAGGGTCAGAACCATGATCCGGCTCGGTGAGTCCAAAACACCCAATCAGCTCCCCTGTGGCCAATTTCGGTAAATATTTTTCCTTTAACGCCTCACTACCAAACGTATAAATCGGGTGCATCACCAAGCTAGATTGCACACTGAGTGCTGAACGATAGCCGCTATCCACCGCTTCCACCTCCCGCGCAATCAGCCCATAACACACATGGTTCACACCCGCACAACCATATCCCTCAATCGTACAGCCCAAGAACCCCATCTCACCAAATTCGTGCATAATCGCTTTGTCGAATTGCCCTTTGCGATTTGCCTCGATAATGCGCGGCAACAGCTTCTCTTGCGCATAATCATGCGCAGAATCCATCACCATACGCTCTTCGCTGCTCAGCTGTTCTTCAAATAAAAACGGGTCTTCCCATGTAAATGGCGGCTTACTCATTATTTTTTTATTATCCTCTTTGATACTTCTGGATTTACAAACGTGAGGCGGTATATATAAGCCGCATAACACCATTAGTAAACCTTAATTAGCACCACAGCCATGTCTAGCAACGGCCCCCTCGCACATATCACCGTTTTAGACCTAAGCCGCGTTATGGCTGGTCCGTGGTGTACCCAGATTCTTGCTGATCTTGGCGCTACCGTCATAAAAATCGAACACCCTAAAAAAGGCGATGACACCCGTGGCTGGGGCCCACCTTTTTTAAAAGATGCAGAAGGAAATCCCACCTCTGAAGCAGGCTATTTTCTCTCCGCCAATCGCGGGAAACACTCTCTCACCTGCGATATCACCAGCGAAGAAGGTCAGAAAATCATCCACGCACTGGCTAAAAAATCGGATATTCTCATCGAGAACTTTAAAGTCGGCGGTCTCAAAAAATACGGTCTGGCCTATGAAGACCTAGCAAAAGAGAACCCAGCCCTCATCTATTGTTCCATCACCGGTTTTGGACAAACCGGCCCATACGCTGATCAAGCAGGCTATGACTATATGATCCAAGCCATGGGTGGCCTAATGAGCATTACGGGAAAACCAGATAATGAACCCGGTGGTGAACCTATGCGCGTGGGCATTCCCATCGCCGATCTCATGACAGGTATGTATGCCACTACGGGCATCCTCGCTGCACTCACCAATCGCAACGAGACCGGTGCAGGCCAACATATCGACATCGCCTTATTCGATACCCAGCTTGCCATGCTCGCCAATCAGGCCATGAACTACCTCCTCACCGGCAGCGCTCCCGGACGTATCGGCAACTGCCACCCAAACATCGTTCCTTACCAGCTTTTTCATACCAAAGATGCTCCCATCATCGTTGCAGTCGGCAATAATGGCCAGTTTCAGAAACTATGCACTCTGTTAGAATGCCCTGAATTCATCGAAGATACACGCTACGCCACCAACAGTGCCCGCGTAGAGCACCGCGAACAACTCATCCCAGAACTACAGAATCGCTTCAAAACACGTTCACAGGCCGAGTGGCTCACTGCGTTAGAAACACAAAAAATCCCCTGCGGCCCCGTGCTCAGCATCGATCACGCAATCGAGCACCCTCAAACGCAGCATCGCGGTATGAAAGTAACCGCCCCACACGCGCTCGGCGCTGATACGCCTATGCTACGCTTACCACTGCATTTCTCTGAAACACCCGTGTGCGATCCTCAGGCACCACCCACCCTCGGGCAGCATACCGAAGCCATCCTTCACGGCACACTCGGATTTTCTGAAGAAGACATTGCCGCGTTAAAAAAGAAGGGCGTGGTGTAAATTACCCCGCACCGCTCAGCAATGCGCGCGTGGCGAGCGCCACATCCTCTTCACGCATCAGCGATTCGCCCACCAAGAAATGCTGCACGCCAGCTATACGCATACGCGCAATATCCTGCGGTCCAGAAATACCGCTCTCACAGACCAGCATTGCACTATCCGGCGCATGAATCGCCAGTAATTCCGTCGTCTGCAAATCCACTCTGAGTGTCCGCAAATCACGATTATTAATGCCCAAGAGCGCAGGATCCAATTTGATCGCACGCCCCAACTCATCTAAATCATGCACCTCCACCAACACATCCATGCCAAACTGTTCCGCCGCAGCGTTTAGCTCACCCGCCTGTGCGTCTGAAAGTGCCGCCATAATCAGCAACACGCAATCCGCCCCTAGCGCCCGCGATTCAATAATCTGATACGGATCCAGCATAAAATCTTTCCGCAATATCGGCAGCGCCACCACCTCGCGCGCCTGCGCGATATACGCATCATTGCCGCGGAAATACGGCTCATCAGTCAGCACCGAAATACACGCCGCACCGCCCTGCTGATAGGCTGCTGCCAGCGCTGGCACATCAAAATCTTGACGAATAATCCCTTTGCTCGGTGAGGCTTTTTTTATCTCCGCAATCAGCCCTACCTGCCCCGCTTCCTCTTTAGCAAGCAGCGCATTTCTAAACCCGCGCGGTGGATCACATTGTTGCACCGCACCAAGTAGCTCCTGCTCTGAGCGCTTCTCTTTTTGCGCTGCAACATGCTGCCGCTTATCCGCACAAATATCTTGCAAGGTATCAGGCATCGCTCACGCCGTTATCGTTATCGCTACAAGCGCTTCCAGCTTCGCTTTGGCGCCACCGCTTGCGATGGCCTCTTTGGCCATTTCCACCCCATCGGCTAAGCTATCCACCTTCTCTGCGACCACCAGCGCCGCCGCCGCATTCAGCAACACTACATCGCGATACGCGCCTTCCTTTCCTGAAAACACCGCCTTCATCTCCATCGCATTTTTAATCGCATCACCGCCCACCAGCGCTTTCGGCTCAGCAAGCTCAAACCCTAATTCCTCCGGATGCACCTCAAAACTTTTCACCTCACCATCTTTCAGCTCTGCCACCATAGAAGGCCCGGTAACCGTCAGCTCATCCAGCCCATCTGCACCATGCACCACCCATGCCCGCACCGAGCCCAGATGGTGCAACACCCGCGCTAAAGGCTCCGTCCATTTCGCATCATATACGCCCAGTAATTGCCGCTTCGCCCCCGCAGGATTACTCAGCGGCCCAAGTAAATTAAAGATCGTGCGCATCTTAAGCTCCTGGCGCACCGGCGCCACGTGCCGCATCGCCGCATGAAATTTCGGTGCGAATAAAAAGCAAATCCCTTCTTCCGCCAATGCCTGCTCCATCAGCTCTACATCAGCCTCCACATCCACTCCCGCTGCTATCAACGCGTCGGAAGAGCCTGAACGCGACGACACCGCACGATTGCCGTGCTTTGCCACCGGCACCCCACACGCCGCCACCACAAACGCCACCGCTGTTGAAATATTATACGTACGCCGCGCATCGCCACCCGTGCCACACGTATCCAGCAGTTGATCCTGCAACGCCTCCGGCACCTTGAGCTTCGCTGCCTTATTGCGTATCGCCATCGCACCACCGGTAATCTCATCCACCGTCTCCCCATTCATCCGCAAACCCATCAGCGCCGCAGCAATATGCGCCGGCGTAGCCCCGCCGGACATCATAATCTGAAACATACGCGCGGATTCATCCCGCGAGAGATGCTTACCCTCCGCAATATCCTTTATGAAATGCACGATCTCGCTCATCTAAGCCTCTCTAACCCCCGCCAGCGTTAGAAAATTTTTCAAAATCGTATGTCCATGCTGTGATGCAATACTCTCCGGGTGAAACTGCACCCCATGCGTATTATGTTCCTTATGTTGCAGCCCCATAATAATGCCGTCTTCGGTCTCCGCTGTCACCTGCAAGCACTTAGGCACGCTTTCTTTCTCTGCGATCAAGGAATGATAGCGCGTTGCATCAAACGGGCTTGGGATATCGGCAAACACCCCCTCACCCTGGTGCACAATCTGGCTCACCTTGCCATGCATTGGCACTTCGGCACGAATAATATGTCCACCAAAAGCCTGCGCAATCGCCTGATGCCCCAAACATACGCCCAACAAAGGAATCACCCCAGAAACCTTCTCCACCAACTCCAAGCAAATCCCGGCCTTATCCGGGTCACATGGCCCCGGCGATATCACTACCGCCGGCGGCGCAAGCTCAAGCACCGCCTCTGGCGTCACCGCATCATTGCGCTGCACCTCCACTTCCACCCCAAGCTCTGCCAAATAATGCAGCAGGTTATAGGTAAAACTATCGTAATTATCGATTAACAGAACCATAGTCACTGCGGCAGGTTGCGCGCCAATACACAAGTGCGATTCACGCATTTCAACGCATATTCCTCCGACTTCGCATCACAAAACACCCCCTCACCCGCAGAAAGTGCGTTGCATTGCTCCAACTGCGCCTCATATTCCGGGCTCTTAGCAATACATGAGCGGAAGCGCCGTATCACCTCACGCGTAAACGCCAGGCTGTGATTTTTATTCACATATACCTCACTACAGCTCGGATTTATATCCCACGGGCAGCCCAGATAAATCCGCCGACACTCGCGGTCGCTGCGGCAATAATTCGCCACGCTCAGCTGCTTTACAATCTCATCATGCATCTTCGGGCAGTTTTCCTCGCTCACATCAAAATACGCACGCCGCTCCTGCTCACCTTTCAGCAACGCCACCGCC
>JANQQO010000222.1 GCA_028289305.1 Rickettsiales bacterium
GGGGCAAAGTCGGCCGCAACGACCCCTGCCCGTGTGGGAGTGGGAAGAAATATAAACACTGCCACGGGAAGATTTAGCGATGGCGAAAAAAAAGATCCCAGAAAGCGCCCTGGCCGGGCATCAGGTGGAGCTCTTCTTTGCTAATATAGGAGTGGAGATGCAGAGGTTCAAAGAGGCACAGCCACATCTTGCAGATTTTTTTGACCGCATAGAAGTGCATTTGGCTCGAAGAATGACTCACGCACATGAAAAAAATGGTTTTTTAAGCCTTAAGGATGTTGAGACTTCTATAAACCGATTTTGTAAAGATTGGATAAAAAAATCTGGACAGAGCCAAACAGCAATAATTAGCATAAAAACCTTGGAGGAAAACATAACAGGCTGGATGAGCAGGAGTTTTAAAGAAATTAACCGCAATGTTACAAGGGAAAGACCGCCGGGCCTTGACCATGGCGATAACGGTATAGACGGAAATGGACATGGCGGAAATGGACGCGGTGGAAATGGCCGTGGGAGGATTTAGCGATGGCGGGGGAAGAATCAAAAAAATATCTTTTACCAAAGCAACCCATTCCAGATTTTGTGCTGGATGTGGAAAAAATGCGGCAGTTTATTGCAGAAGTAGGAAAACATTTTGTTAATATAAACCTTCCTGATGACCAAAATAGAGAGGGCGTTAAAGTTTTAGCAGAAAACTTTCGAGATTTTCTTGATACCTTGATGGATAGTGAATGCACTAAAAAGCCTAATCCTGTTTTTAGAATTCAAGAGATTGAGGCGTATTTTGAGATTCGTGGTAAAGAAATCCAAAAAAACGAAGGGGTTGACATAGAAGCATTCAAAAGAATAGAGGCAGAGATAAAAGCACTTTTTGAAGCCGCCTTAAGCAAAAAAGCTGGCCCAGAAAGAGGCGGAGGAAGAATTCCAGGAGGAGGTAGGTGATGAGTGAGGGTGATAAACAGATTCCGGCGGGGGCGCTACGGCCAGAGCAAATACCGACCTTTCTCGAACATGCTTGGCCAGAGCTGAAAACGTTGTTTGCACAAGAACAGAGGCATATAGAGGCGATGAAAAATGTTGTGGAAGAAGCTGAAGTAATACAACCGCTTACTAGAGGAGTGCTAAAATCTATAATTACTCTTGTAGATGCACAAGGCTACCTCGAAAGAGACGATATAGATACGTGTATAGAGAATGCAAATTCAGATCTAGGGGATATGTCCTTTGCTGAGAAGGCTGCTTATTTGCCTTCTCTTGAATCGCAGCTTAAGGTAGCTTTTGATAATACGTTGATTGGTAAAAATCCTGGTGGCGATGGAGGGGTGGGAGTAGGAGTGTAGATATGACAAAAAAGGCAGAAAAGATGGACGATATTGCGGTGCTATCGTTTGAGGCGGCGCTGAAAGAGCTGGAAGCGATTGTGCGGCGCCTGGAGGAAGGGCAGCAAGATCTGGAGGCGGCGATCGCCGATTATGAGCGTGGCAGCGCGCTAAAAAGCCATTGTGACGCAAAGCTGGCAGAGGCCAAGCTGAAGGTGGAGCAGATTGTAAGCAAGGGCGACAGCGCCGTGACCACGAAACCAATGGATGTGGATGAATGAGCGGTTAGCGCTAGATGGGGGTGATAGATGGCGGCTGATACTACAGACATAGAAGAAAAAAAGGCGCGGGCGACGGCGTGGTTTAAAGAGCTGCGCGATGCTATCTGCGCAGAATTTGAGGCGATTGAACAGGAAAAGCGCGATAGCGATGCAGAACCGGGGTGCTTTACGCGCACAGCGTGGGAGCGCGAAGGCGGCGGTGGCGGTGAGATGTCGGTGATGCAGGGACGGGTGTTTGAAAAAGTGGGCGTGAATATCTCCACCGTGTGGGGCGAGTTTGATGCAAAATTCCGCAAAGAAATTCCAGGCGCGGAAGAAGATCCACGGTTTTGGGCGAGCGGCATTTCGCTGGTAGCGCATATGTGCTCACCGCTAGTGCCGGCGGTGCATATGAATACGCGGTTTATTGCAACGAGTAAGCATTGGTTTGGTGGCGGAGCGGATCTTACGCCGATGGTGGAAGATGCAGAGGATACGAAAGCATTTCATGTGGCGTTCAAAGCCTGCTGTGACCGGCATGATGATGCCTATTACCCACAGTTCAAGGAAGAGTGTGACCGGTATTTTTACCTGAAGCATCGCGAGGAGCCGCGCGGCATTGGTGGGATTTTTTATGATTATCTGAATACCGACGATTGGGAGGCGGATTTTGCCTTCACGCAGGATGTGGGGCGGAGTTTTTTGGACGTTTACCCTACCCTGGTGCGGCGCCATATGGAGGAGGAGTGGACCGCAGAACAACGCGAGCATCAGCTGAAACGCCGCGGGCGCTATGTGGAGTTTAACCTGCTTTATGACCGAGGAACCCGCTTTGGGCTGATGACCGGAGGCAATACCGAGGCGATTCTGATGTCACTACCGCCGGTGGTGAAGTGGGGCTGAAAAGGCGTTAAGGTTTAGGGGTATCCTTTATCTTTTCTAATAGCGCAGCTTTATCAAGCGTGTAATCGCTCTCTTCCCATAGGGTTCTGGCGGTGTTTAAGAGCTGGCCGAGAGCCTCACCTTCAGTGAATCCTTGATCTAGCAGATCCTGGCCTTTAAGCGGGAAGATAGGCGGCTCCCATGTTTCAGAGAGGGTGTGCATGGCTCGGTAGGTCTCCGCCTCATCTGCCTGCCAATACAGCGCAAGAAGTTGCTGGAAAGTCTCTTTGCCGAGACGGCGGAGATGTTTCTTTTGTGCTTGTACGGACATGGCAGGAGCAATGGCATTGGCGGAATCAAGCAGACGCTTCAGCTGATCACGATCTTTATTAGAGAGACGCCATTGGGTGGCAAGCGCGCTGGTGTCTGCCGCATGCTCTGATTGGTATAAAAGTGCGGCAAGGCGGAGGAGCGGATCACCGGCGATGGCAGGTATTTCTTCTGCTTCAATGGCGATGAGCGCGGTAAGGCGGGATAGATTGAGCGGTAGGCATTCTGGTGGGAAAAGATGCTCACACATACCGAGATCGCCCATCATCTGAAGAGTGGGCGTGGGATCAGAAGCTTTGAGTAAGGCGAACATCTCGGTTTGGACGCGCTCACCAGAAAGCGTGGTGAGCTGTTCTGCCGCCGCTTGGCAGGCGGTGAGGCTCTGTTCATCGAGCGGAATTTTGCCATAACGCGCATGGAAGCGGAACAGGCGGAGGATGCGCAAATAATCCTCAGCAATGCGCTGGGCGGGCTCGCCAATAAAGCGCACCCTGCCCTGCTCTAGGTCTTCCTGACCGCTGAAATAGTCATATAAGGTGCCGTCGGTGCTTAAGAAAAGTGCGTTCATGGTGAAATCACGACGGGAAGCATCTTGCTGCCAATCATCGGTGAATTCAACCGTGGCACGGCGGCCATCGGTGCTCACATCTTTGCGCAGCGTAGTAATTTCATAGGCGTGCTTGTCGATGATTGCTGTGATAGTGCCGTGCTCGATGCCGGTGGGAAGCGCTTTGATGCCTGCAGCTTCCAGACGCTTTGTGACGGTATCGGGGAGGTGGGTCGTGGCAATATCTACATCTTTGACCGGGCGCCCAGCCAGCGTATCGCGTACGCAGCCACCAACAAAACGGGCGGCATCTTCACCCAAGATAGCCATGAGATGGGCGAGGTCTTTTTCTTGCGCCCAAGCGGGGAGTGGTAGCGTGGTCATGGCCCGGCGTCTTCGTCAGAGAGCTTATAGCCAGGGACGATTTTTCCATCCTGATATTGCGCGGGCACATAGCGCGTTTTGATATCCTCTGAAGACTGAGACAGGCCAAGCCATAAGATGAGCGCTGCAAGTGTCACCAGGCACGCGCCCAACGCGCCGAACCACAATTTCACCTGCCAGGGATGGATGGGTTCTTGTTTGCGTTTCTTGCGTGCAAGCCAAATGCCCCACCCAACGAGCAGCAGCAAAATGATGAGTAGTGGCCAATATTTTATAAATATACCGAGTATCGCAGTCATGTTCGTACCCAAAAAAGCTGGTTTTGCTCATGAATATACGTATAAATAGCCTGCAAGGCAAATAATAGGATTGCGCATGAAAATTGGAGTGATTGGATGTGCCGGACGTATGGGCCGGGCGGTGATAGCAGAGGCGTTATCGCATGATGCGTATACGCTGGTATCAGGCTTAGAGCGTGATGATGCGCCGTGTATTGGGAAAGACCTCGCGCTGTTGGTGGGCGCGGAGCCTATTGGTGTGACCGCAACCAATGATACGCAGGCGGTGATTAGCGCGGCGGATGCAATTATTGATTTTACCATTCCGGAAGTGACCCTGGCCTGCGCGCCACTGGCAGCGGAGCACAACACGGTGCATGTGATTGGCACAACGGGATTTAGTGATGAACAGCTGGATGAGCTAGCGGTCTATGCGAAGAAAACGCCCATCGTGATGGCGCCGAATATGAGCATGGGCGTGAACCTGCTGGTGAGTTTGGTGGAAAAAGTGGCGGGCATATTGGATGACGATTTTGATATTGAAGTGGTGGAGATGCACCACCGGCATAAGATTGATGCGCCGTCTGGCACGGCGTTAGCGCTTGGGAAAGCCGCGGCTGCGGGACGCGATGTAGCGCTTGATGCTGTGGAGCAGCGCACACGCGATGGGCGCATTGGCGAACGCAAACGCGGTGAGATTGGCTTTGCGACACTGCGCGGCGGCGATGTAGTGGGCGATCACACCGTGATGTTTGCAGGGGATGGTGAGCGTATTGAGCTAACGCATAAAGCGTCTAGCCGGCAGATTTATGCCAAAGGTGCGCTACGCGCTGCGCTATGGGCAAAAGAGTGCGACCCGGGAATATATAGCATGCAGGACGTGCTGGGGATTTAGTGGTTATGCAACGCCATATTCGGCGAGGCTTTTTATCTGTAAATGGAAGCGAAGTTTGGCAACGTATTCCAGCGGGTCTTTTGGGGTAACCAGCGCATCTTCTTTTGGATTGAGTGCATCATAAAGGCGGGTGATGACCACAGAAAGTGCCGCTCCAGCCGCCAGAATCGGCAGCGCTTGGCGTTCTGCTGAAGAAAGCGGGCGTACTTTCTCGTAAGCCTTTAAGAGGCAGCCCGCTTTGGTGATGTTAAACTCGGTTTCATGCTCAAAACACCACGCGTTGAGTGTGACAGCGAGGTCATAAGCATAAAAATCAGTGCACGCCAGGTAGAAATCCAGGATGGCAGTGAGAGACTGCTCGGTGAACAACACATTATCAGGGAAGAGATCGGCATGAATGGCGCCCTTGGGGAGGTCGGTAGGCCAGTGGGTGGTGAGGTGATCAAAGGCGTGATCGAGCTCTTCGGTCAGCGCTGCTTTTACCGTATCGATGCGATCATGCAATTGCTGGTAGGTGGGGCGCAGACTGTGAATCGATTCGGTATTGGTGCGCTGCTTCGAAAAATCCTGCGTGGCGAGGTGCATTTTTGCAAGATGATGCCCAACTTCTGTGCAGTGGGCATTGCGAATAGTGCGCGGAGACTTGCCTTCAAGAAATTGTAATATAGCAGCGGGGCGGTCTTTAATGGTGCCAAGCACCTCACCGGAGTGCATATGAATAGGCGCAGCACAAGGAGTGTGGTGTGCGGCAAGATGGTCCATTAGAGCGAAGAAGAAGGGCAAGGCCTCTGCTTCCACGCGCTCTTCAAAAATGGTGAGGATATAACGCTGTTCAGCCGTGTGCAGCAGGTAGTTGGAGTTGGATATGCCCTCAGAAATGCCGTCAAAGCTGGTGACAGGAGGAAGTGGATAACTCTGCAGGAACGCAGCAAGTTCCTGCTCAGTGATGCGGGTGTATACCGCCACGTGGGTAGCTTTATACTAAAGCTGCAAGCAGCTTAGCTGAGCCACTCATTCGCCGGGCGCTTATCGCAAGGGCTGCCTTCTGCACCCACGCAGGGGCTTTTAAGCTCTTTGGTGCTAGAACTGCAGGCAGAAAGTCCAACAAGCAGAATGGATACGGCGAATATAGTAAGACATTTTTTCATGGCGTTCGATCGTTCCCTTTTTGGGTTAAAGCGTTCAACACGCTTCATACTATACATAGGAGTGCGGAAAAATAAAATGCTTAATTATGTGATGCGTTATTCGCCTCCAAGCAGTGCCCGGTCATGTCTTTCAGAAATGCGCGCTGATCTGCGAGCAGCACTTTTCCAGCCGGCAAGGCCACTGCTGATGGGATTCTGCCCTTGTGAGAAAAGTATCCCGCCACGCCGTACACCAAATTTATCCCGAGTACCCAGTATTGCACCGCCGATGAACCCTGCTGGACGGGCAGCTGCGCCGGTGATGCGTGACTGAATCATGCCCCAGGCTTGCATTGGAATTTCAAAGCCGGCAGTGACACCTTGGATGAGCTGCTTGGATACTTCTTGGGTCCAGCCAACCATGATGAACATAATAAATCCGAGTATTGATACCATCATAACAACGAATATATCGATGGGAAGCTGCGCAGAAAAACCGGCAATGCGTTCGTTATTTTCATCCTTAAAGAACCACCAATGGAGATCGATGAGGCCAACTACAATATCCGCCCAGGATTCGTAGCATATAGACTGTGCGCCGCGTGTGATGTCTGTAAAGAATGCGACCATCAGGCGGTGGATGAGGCCTAAGAAGGCGAATAATATGACAGGCTGGAGGGAGAGGTTCGTGACCATTTTGATCCAGCCAACAAAAAAGCGGGATGTGTATTGGAACATACCGAATAAGAAGAAGATGGGCGCTGTGGCATAGAGGAGGCTGCGGCCAACGAGGGTGATAACAAGAATATAGACCGCGCGGAGAAGAGCCATCGTATAAAACACCAGCAAGACCACCATGAGCACAGCGGCCAGCCAGCCAAACCCTCCCGCGGGAAGAAGTGCTAGGAGTATTTTATAAAAACGGAAGGAGAAAAACATACTAATCGTTTCATCCATAAACTGGTAGTTGCCGGTTTCGTAACCATAAAAACCGGCCATGATATTGGTGAGGTCATCCACCGCACCTTCAAAAAAATCTTTTACGTAATCGGCAAAGAGGTCGTAATCGGTGGCCAGCGCGTAGAGGATGAGCAGCTTAATGAAGGTCATTATCACCATATAGGGGTGTGCCTGCGTCATCCCCATGAGTACGGAAATGCCATACAGGATGATGACGAGGGTAAAGGTGGCGTTGATGGTGTTTTGGTACCAGGTGTTATTAGGATCGCCATCATCGCCAATAATATTTTTGAAGAGTATCTCTACCCCGTAATCGAGTTTTTCCCGGGTGAAGGTAACGATATAATCAACCACGCCTTTATTGTTTTCTTCTATTACGGGCGGCTGGGGGTTATTAGGGTCTGTTGGTGGAATATAAGGGCGCTGGAGCAGGTGGTCGTTATACTCTGGGTCAGTAGGTTTTGGCAGAGTCATTAGATATTCCACGGTATTGCAGGCATCCCCCTCCCCTGCCCCCAGTTTATC
>JANQQO010000223.1 GCA_028289305.1 Rickettsiales bacterium
CGTATATCAGCTTCCGCGTGGTGGATAACGCTGTGAATGGCTATGGCCTGCGCTGGAATGTTGACGAACGCGTGCAGGTCTTCACCAACCCACTCTGGACGCTGCTCCACATTCCGCTGTATTACATCACTGGAGAAGAGTTTTATACCGGCATCGGCGTGTCGATGTTCTTCTCATGCGCTGCCTTCCTCATTCTTGCTACGCTGATATTCAGAAAACCCCTGCTTTTTTTTACGATCCTTGTACTTCCTCTGATTTTATCAAAGGCATTTCGTGAATATGCCATATCTGGTCTTGAAAACCCCTTCACCTTTTTCATGATCGCCCTCTGTGTCATGAAGGTGGTGGAGCAAAAGAAACAATGGCCTTGGCTGCCAATGGTGCTTATTGCCACATTTGCTGCACTAAACCGCTTGGATACTATTTTGTTGTTTATTCCTCTCCTGGCGTTTCATTGTATAAAAGACATCAAATCCTTGCCCTATGCGAAGCTGTTTATAAGAGTCATGCCACTGATAGCATGGTTCCTGTTCAGCCTTTTATATTATGGCTTTTTGTTCCCCAATACCAAATACGCCAAGCTGAACACCGGTTTTTCGCAACATGTTTATATAGAGCAGGGCGTGCGTTATGGGCTGCATTTGCTGCATAATGACCCGCTTACTGCCTCGGTCATTCTCTTAGGTCTTCTCTTCACGCTATACCAAACCATAAAGGCGCTGCGCCAGAAAGACCTCCTCACATATAATATCGCAGCACTCGGCTGGGGAGGGGTGCTGTATTCTGCCTATGTCATCTATATCGGCGGTGATTTTATGTCTGGCCGTTTCTGGTCAACCGTATTTTTCCTCTATATCGCGTTGTTTGCCGTTTCTGGCTATACGCTCTCCGATCGCCTGCGCCCAAAATATATTGCCATGTTTACCGGCATGCTTTTGCTCACCTTCTTTCTACGTGATATCACGAAGTACCAAGAAATCACCACAGAACACCACATTTCGGATGAGCGCGCGTTTTACGACCATCACTTAGCACTATTTAGCAAAGAGCCGATGCTCATGCGGGCAGATGGGTGGTCACAAAAGGGCATAGAGCACGCCAATACGGCGCAAAAATTACGCGATACAGGAAAAACATTCGTTGCCATAGAGGGTAGTGTAGGGCGTATGGGCTATTTTGCTGGGCCAGAGGTGGTTTTTGTAGACTGGCTTGCCATCACAGATCCGCTGCTCGCTCGCTTGCCTGCAAATATGGCGGAGTTCCGCATCGGCCATCTCGCTAGAGAAATCCCAGAAGGCTATATCCACGCCAGGGAGACGGGTGATCTGGGCAAGATGCATCCCGCGTTGCAGGAGTATTATCAGGCATTGCGTAGCATCACCACAGATCCAGTGTTTGCATCACAGCGGCTTGAAACACTGCTCCGTTTCCATCTCGGCCAGTATGACCACCTGAAACACGCCTACCTCGCTAGCAAAACCACTCCCTAACACAAAAAAAGACCCCGATGCATAATGCACCGGGGTCGAAAAACGTTGAAGAGTAGGAAGTCCTTACTCAGATTCTCTTTCCGCCTTTATACGGTCGACTTCTTCTTTGAGTTTCCGTTCCAGCTCCTCCCTGAGCTGGCTCAGTTCTTGTTGAACCTGTTGATCACGAATCCCCGTTGGGGTGTGCCGTTTCGGCCCAGGGAACGAGGGAGCTAATGTCTCCTGCCTCTGCAAGATGGCCGAGATATCGGTACCTCCCATCTCGTCGATAGCGTCAGCACCGCCTAGCCCTTTAACCATATCAGGGCCAACATTCTTCTGTTGTAACGTAGCGTCCGTTTCTGCGGTAGCTACGTCTCCGGTAGGTGTAGGCTTTGCCTTTTTGGGGCTAGGCTCTGCAGGTGGAGGCGCGTCCTTCAGGGTTTCGCAGAGAAAATCTTCATTCACCACTGTAAAGGTCCTGTCCACCCAGGCCTCTGCTTCAGGCTCTATGTCCGAGAAAGATCCCTCTTTCTCGGCCAAGAATTCCAGAGCACCAATGAGATCACCTTGGAGCACAAGAAATGTCCTTATGAAAGCATCTTCGCGCGCCGAAGCGCATTTCTGAAACTCAACCCCACCTTCCTTGGTAGGCTGGAACTTCCACACAAAGTGGTGGAACGGTTCGTCGAGGACGGTAAGATACCGCCAAACATCCAGGAAGACTTGCACATCCGTTTCGCTGATGAGTGCACGAGTTTCACTTGCGCAATCATACTGCTCATGCACATCGAAGATGCGCTGGCGAATCACCTTGATGGGAACTCCATCAAGAGGTTGTCCAGGATATTCCTGGAGTCTACGGAGTCCTTCTTCGAGCTCTTCAGGGCGCTTAGCAACGCACTGCTTAAAGAGATCGAGCGTATTTACAGGAACCTCGAAACGTTGATGAGGTCTGTGCGGAACACGCTTTGTAGCGTGGGTTACTTGGGCCTTATCCAGCCAAGCGTTAAAGGCATAGATGCCCACCACGAACAGAACCAGAACGACCACTATTGCCACTAAAAGCAAAAGTGGTGAAAACTTGCTCTTCCTACTCATTTTTCCGTCCACCTTTCCGGTAAACTAAGCTTAAGCCCTCACTCGAGAGCCAAGCACACATATCTCAAAAGCATCCGCCCTACACCGTTGTATGGCGCGACGCTTATCTAGCAAAAAATAGCAAAAACCAGTATCACTATAGCAGGCTTTGCTTATATATGCAACTATTTTATGGTAAATATAAAATTAAAAATAAGTATTTTAATGGGGTTTTTTAGGCCGCTGCAGCGCCGCCTCCTAATTCCCGTAAGAATGCTTCCACCATCGCCAATTCATCCCTAACCTTCTGATAAAGCTCTTTTTTCTCTTCTTCGGTGCTGATGAAGGCTTCTTCCGCCTCTTTACACAGCGCGGAGAGGGTAAACGCCCCTAAATTTGCTGCAGCCCCCTTCATTTTATGCGCAGCTTTACGCCAATCCTGGCTTTCACCGCCGTAACAGGTGCGGCGCAACACGTCGATACCTTCCTCTGATTGCGTGATAAACAGCTCAAAAATCTCTTTTTCTTCTTCCTTATCGCCGTCGGTAAACATCCGCAAATGCCCCACATCCACCGGCGCATTTTCATCCTGCTGTGCAGATTCTGTTTCCGCTTTTGCTACCGCCTCACTGCCGGCAAATTCCATCCGCACAGACGACCATTTATTGATCGTCTCGCGCAGAATCTGCGGGTTTATCGGCTTGCTGACATAATCATCCATCCCGGTTCTCAGGCATTTTTCACGATCCCCCACCATGGCATTTGCCGTCATCGCAATAATCGGGATATGCTGCGTCAGCCCTTTTTCTTGTTCACGAATAATCGTGGTCGTCTCATACCCGTCCATTTCCGGCATCTGGCAATCCATAAATACCATGTCATAATGTGTCTCACCCATGCGTTCGAGCGCCTCTTTGCCGTTGTCTGCCATATCAATCGCCTCAAAGCCCAGCTTGCGCAGCAATTTCTCGGCAAATTTTTGATTCACCGGGTGGTCCTCCACGATCAAAATCCGCATTTCCTTCTCAATATGTGCATCCGCGCCAATATGCATGCTATTGCGCACCTGCATAACCTCTTCGGGCTTTGCCGGCGTCAGCGGAATCGTGAACCAGAAGTTCGAGCCCTCGCCCTCAACGCTTTCCACGCCAATCACGCCGCCCATCATCTCAATCAGCTGCTTACAAATCGCGAGCCCAAGGCCCGTACCGCCATATTTGCGGGTGGTCGATTCATCCGCCTGCGTAAATTTATTGAAAATATCCTCCTGATGCGCCTCAGGAATGCCAATACCGGTGTCTTTCACGCTACAATGCAAGCCCACCCCGTTGGCGAAGGCCTGCTCGCATAATTCCACCGTCACGCCTCCAGCTTCGGTAAACTTAATCGCATTGCTTACCAAATTGGTAATCACCTGGCGAATACGCCCCGGGTCTCCCACTATATACGGCGTTAGGTTATCCTCATAACAATATGTTAATTCTATATTTTTATCAGCCGCATTGCTCCGCAATAGCTCCACTACATCTTGTCCGCTGGCTTTCATATCAAACGGTAAAACCTCCAGCGTCAGCGCCCCGGCTTCTATCTTCGAGAAATCCAGAATATCATTCAGTATCACCAATAGCTCCTGCCCAGAGTTATAGACGGCCTTATTACAGTCATACTGCTCCTGATCCAGCTTCGTTTCTAGCAGCAGCGCCGACATCCCAATAATCCCATTCATCGGTGTACGCAGCTCATGGCTCATATTGGCCAAAAACTCACTTTTTGCTTTATTCGCGCTTTCTGCAGCCTCCTTCGCTTCCATCAGATACTCTTTCGCTAATTGGCGCTCAATCACATGCCCAAGCTGTTCACCAATATTATCCATTGTCTCAAGCAGTTGCTCATCGGGCTCCCGTGCGTGCTTGGAGAAGAACTCCATCACGGCAAATATGGTATCTTCCACCTTAATCGGGAAGGCAAAGCCCGCGCGCACGCCACATTGTCGCGCACCTTCTTTGCGTAAAAACAGCGGGTCTTCTATCGTGTCCATAATCCATATGGGTTTGCCTTCAGAAAACACCTGGCCAATCCACCCAGCGCCTGGTTCGAAGGTTAATTCTTCAGAACATTCTTTAAATGCCTGAATATCAAGATTATCTTTTGCATGCCATAATGTGGAGCTTACCAGTTTCTTCTTCTCTGCATCGTATAAATAGCAATGCCCCATCGACCAGCCAATAGTTGTACACACCGCGTTAATCGCCGCTTGTATTGCATCTTCTTTGCTATCTGCCTTGTTCGCTGCACTGGCAACCTCGGTTAGCAGCTGCATCATTTTCCCCTTCGCCTTCACATCTTTTTCGGTCTTTTTCTGCTGCGAAATATCTCGTACCACCACGATGATCGTAATATCATCTTTCATCTCGACTTTGCTGAGACCAAAGGTGATAGGGAATATCACTCCCTCGTTATTTACCGCCTGCACCTCGCGCACAAAGCCGATATCGCCTTCTTCTTCCGCATCCCCTGTCTGTGTATAGGCATAAAAATACAAATCATGCATTTTGTATTCATCTTCAGAGATCAACATCTTGATGTTCTGGCCGACAATATCCGCTTCGGCATAGCCAAAGATACGCTCCGCTGCTGGGCTAAAGCTCTTAATGCTCCCATCCACATCCGTGGTGATAATCCCATCCACGATGTTGTTGAGAATCGCCTGTATATGCTGAGTATTATAATCCATTGTATTCATATGGGTTTCCTTTGACGGCACACACACGCTAGTGCACGCTATTTTCCACCTCATGCACATAGTGCAACAGCTTCTCTTTCGGGAATGGCTTCGTGATGAAGCCTTTCGCGCCTTCTTCAATGGCAGCGATGATATATTCCTTAAAACTATTACCGCTCAGCATCACTACGAATGCATTCGGGTCCATTTCTAGGATCTTTTGCAGCACCACATGCCCACTGATATCTGGTAAATCGATATCCAGGAACACCATATTCGGTGCGTTTAGCGCATAAGATTGCAAGGCTTCTTGTCCATTTCCTGCCTCAATAATCGTATGATCTTTCTTTAAGATATTGCGGACAATACGGCGTGAGAACAGATCATCTTCTACCAATAAGATATGAGTATCTGGGCGCTCTTCACGCTTCTTTAATACGTTCTCCACCACTTCATCATCAATTGTGACTTGTGGAGTAGGCTGTATAACCGGCTCATCAGCTTTTTCACGCTTTTCTACCTCTTCTGTCTTCACGCTCAGCAGCTTTTGTCGACATACGGCAAAGAATGCGTCCTTTTCCACGCTTAGATCATACACCTGGCAAAACGCATCTCCGTCTATCCCGCTACCTTCAATACTTTCCTTGAAAAGGTCGGTCATATAGAGGCTTACTTTGTCCAATATCTTTGTCGCCACACCCAGAAAGACTAAGAAGATATCGCCATCTTCACATAGGAATACTTGTCCCTTTTCATCTTTCAGTAGATCCTTGATGATGTTAAGCAGCACCTGCGTGCGCATGCCTTCACGATAGCTTGCATCTAGCTTGGAAAAATTTAAATGAATTGCGCGCCAGCTTGTGGTGTTCTGAATGCTGGAAACCATCTCTGATAAGCGCATTTCTGCATCTGTTGTTATAATCTGCATATCTATCTCCTATTGCAAAAATATATTTCATAGCAATAGGAGCGAAAACCATGCCATTACATAGGTATCCGCATATAATATGCTGATATATATAGTGAATCTGCTTGTTTTCGAGTGAGGGCAGAGAGGTGGTTTCTACCAGAACTGTTCAAGAATATGGCAGAATAGGAGCCTGTCTTCTTTTAGGACAGGTAGGGTTAACCTACGATTGTAGCAAGTTCTAGGAGCTTTGCACTCAGCCTAATGCCAGAATTACCCATGGCTTTTTTGTTGACCTCAAAGCGCACCTTTCCGCCTTGGGTAACAAAGCCAATTACCCCACCGCGTGCCGCAAAGCCACGAATATCGCTTACCGTTAATACGGGCGCGTTTCCAACGGCGCTTAACACCGAATCCAGCGCATTGCGCTCAGACGTGCCAATGAAAACCAGGTCACAGGAGGTGATATTATCCAGACTGATATTTTTTTGCAGCTGAATCGGCATACCTCTAACCTTACGTTTTTGTATGGGGCGTAATGCTCCACCAAAAGGATCATTGCCGTAAATACAAACAGTCACCTTCTTATTTTTGGTAATATTGGAAGCATCTGGCCAAGTATCTACAAATTTCAAGAAGTTATAAAGCATACCTGCTTTAATGGCATATTCTTTAGAAGCGTCTTGCGCGCGCAAATAGGGTGTATGTACAAAAAATATGCATAGCACCAAACACAGCATCACCGCTGGGCGCAGGCGAAGAAAACTACTATGCATCACGTGTGTTGAGTTATTGCTACTCGCGAATAACGTAAAGGAGAGAGGTGTGTCTAAAAACTTCGTAAAACTGCTATACGACGCTACCATGCGTTAACCAATCTATTGATACAATACCCCTAAAACGTCAGGGTGGCTTTGCCAAAGATGCTTCTGCCAATTTCTGAAGGTTCAGTGAAAATCGATTCAGAAAATTCCTGATGCCAGTCGTCAAAAAGATTGGTCCCTATAAGGCTCAGCTCCAGATAATCTGTTGCTTGCCAACCAAGGCGCGTGTCTACGCGTATATAGGCTTGCGTGCCTGGGGTACGTAAATTATCCACATAAAATACTGCGTTGTCCCACTCCAAATCATACGGCAAATTCAAATAAGAGCGAATATTGAATTGGTGATTGGGGGAGTTATCCTCTTCACTTTCAAGAAAAATATCGCTGCTTCCAGGGTCTAGATCAAGATCGATATTAAAGAACGTATATGCAGCTGCCACACGCCATGCATCCGTCACTTGCCAGTTGGTGGTGACTTCAACACCATAACTATTGCCAAAGCCGTTATTCGCGGCATTAAACGGCAATACCAAATGTGGTGCAAAGAAAGGGGATGTTGCATTCAAAAACGGCATACCCGCCTCAAATGTACGCAGATCCTCATAATCATTATAGAAGCCTGTGACATCCACAGATAGATAGTCACGCGGTTTCACGCGATAGCCTATCTCATACGCAATCAGATTTTCCGACTCAATATCACGATTGCCGATCTGCTGCAAAAATCCTGCAGGTAACCCCGGCCCAGCAAAACCTGGAGGGAAGGCCGCGCCTACAAGGGTCAGCCCATTTTCTGCCCGGCTTGGCGTTCGTACCGCGCGTGCTACCGAAGACCAGAGCGTTTGCTTCTCATCCACAATCCAAGAGAGGCGCGCGCTAGGCTGGTATTCGAAGCCCGTATAGTCCGTATGCTCAATTTTTGTACCGAGCGTTAAAAAGACCTCTTCCGGCAAGAGCGTGATCTTATCCTGGATAAATGCACTGACCAGGTCATAGGAATCGCTGTCTGGGTCGTAATCAAGAAAGCCGCTATCATTGAGATTATCTTTAATATAGCGATAGCCCAGTCCCCAGATTAACTCATGGCGGTCGCTAAGCTTCTTAGTGTGTTGGAGGTCAAAATCATAGGTCAGGCGCTGCTGATCAAGAAAGGAAATATCCCGTGCAATAAAATCAACATAGGTCTGAAAGATCACTTCCGAATCCGGTGAATAGGTATGTGTCCAGCGGCCAAGCAGGTTAAAGCCGCGTGTGTTGATGTCTACGTCTTCCCGCGCTACAAACGGCGCTGTTAGAGAAGGAAACACCGAGTCGGCATTGTTACTGCCGTCGTAGAAATCCCCCTGGAACGTAAATTCATTTTTTTCAGATTTGTCCCAGTCTGCACGAAAGCCTCCGCGCGCCTGATACCAATCATCGCCCGCATCACTACCATTCAGTTTTTGTGTTTCATCGCGCAAAAACCGCTTTGCATAAATACGATAATGCCCTTTATCATCAATTTTTCCGCCATAGCGCGCATTGCCAAACAGTCGCTCATGCTTGCCTGCGCCAGCAGAAATCAAATATCCTTGTGTATCCTCGGCGCGCTTCGTGATGATGTTAATCACCCCATTCACCGCGTTAGCGCCCCAAAGGGTAGCGCCCGGGCCGCGTATTACCTCAATACGCTCCACATCTTCGATCATTGTGTCTTGCACGTCCCACCACACACCGGAGAACAGCGGCGTATACACCGTGCGTCCGTCAATCAACACCAATAATTTATTAGAAAACTGGCGGTTAAACCCGCGTGAGGTAATCGCCCATTTGTTGGAATCGATCTGCGCTACCTGCAGACCAGGTACAATGCGCAATGCTTCAGGAACAGTCGTAAACCCGCCGCGGCGAATGTCTTCTTGCGTAATCACAAAAATAGCCGCAGGCGCTTCGGAGATTTTCTCTGCTTTTTTCGAAACAGACGTCACCTCAATATCCATGAGGCTTTCTAAAGGCAGGTCAAAAAATTCCTCCGCCTCTTCTTCCTCTGCCTGCTCTTGAGCCAGGGCGGTGTTGGGTGCTGTTGCGAGAGTAAAAAGACCCGCTATGGCAAAAGCGGTGTAAAAAGAACGCAGAAGTAAACCAGAAAGATGAGCAGTGCGTTGTGCCATACCCATACGCTAGTAACGTAAAAATACACATGCTGCAAGATGGTTAATCAACCACCTGGCATTATAGAGATGAAAATTTACAAGACCGTGATAAAAATACTACGCTTTGCGAAAGCGGCTTACTCCACACCTGGTGTAATCACCAGGGAGAGCACCATTTCTACGCCTTCGTAGATCGGTTTGGGCGGTACTCGAATATCTTTAAAGATTTCTGCACCAAACCCATGACCGAGCGCTACGCGCCGCACCCGCCGCGCCTGATTATACGGCGAAACAGAAAATAAATACTTTACACCCAGCTCCTTACACATATCCCCGATATGCTCATATAAAATCTCGGACTGCACACCATCACGATATTCGCCCAACAATGCGAGCCGCGAAAGCTCGCCATAGGTCACGTTTTCCAAATCCAGATCTGGAAATAGCTCTTTCAGAATAAACCCTTTTTCTTCTAAAGGCAGATGCGGGTTTACTTCGTCAGAATGCACAGTCAGGCGTGCTCCGCCGACGCATTTATCACCGTTGAGCACCAGCAATATCTCGCTGTTCAAATCTTCCCAGTCTAATTTGCCAGAAAAATGTTTTAACCCAAGATGATCCGCGTAGGTCTTTTGCCGCACTTCAAAATATTGTTGAAGCTGCTTTTGCGTATGCCCCTCCCAGGTATAGCGTAGCTCACCTGCGTTCAGCATGCGCTTTTTTCCATGAGAATATAATTTTCTTCCTTCTGCCAAAGGCAGAGTAGCCCTCTGATGTAACATAATTTCCCCACCGTGCGTGAATTTACACCTCCCTTAATCAACTTAAGGGTTATACTAAAAATCCCCCCCCTTTACAACACTTAAAAACATCTTTTTTAAATAAATCATTATTGTTGTGCAAAAAAATGCATAAAATCAGTGATCCGTTAATAAAAAATTAACTATTTTAGGTTAGTCTACCTAGAGAATACGGTGGAGTGACATGAAAATGCTGTTTGAGGGCGATTTCATAAAAAACGACATCAAGAAAACATGATAAACGCCGGGGGATACTGGTTATATGCGGTGGTTAGGTAAACAACTGCACCTCACGTTAAAGCGCAAAATCATGATGGTAATCATGGTTACCAGCTCGCTGACGCTATTGCTGACGAGCGCGGTATTCATTGCGTATAACGTGGTTTCGGCGCGTGATACCACCGTACAAGAGCTCAACATGCTTGGCCGTATCATTGGTAGTCGCTCTACTGCCGCACTCAGCTTTAATGACCAGGTGATGGCCGCAGAAAACCTTGCTTCATTTGCCGCAAAAACCTCTATTATTTCTTCTTGTATCTATGATGCTGATAAGGGCGTATTTGCCTCCTATCGCCGCGATGAAACGATGAAAGAAATATGCCCGGAAGAACCAGAATATGGCCATTTCTTTACAGAAAACACCCTCTGGCTCCACCAGAATATCAAGCTAGCAGATGAGGTCATTGGTTCTATCTATATTCGTTCAGATTTGCAGGGTATCCGAGAGTATATCTTGGAATATTCGGGCTATGTGCTCATCTTCATCCTGCTTGGTACAGTGCTCGCTTATCTGATCTCAACACGCCTACAGCGCCTGGTTTCAGAGCCTATTTATCACCTCGTAGATACAGCAAAAGAGGTCTCGGAGCAGAAAAACTACTCTGTGCGCGCCACATTAAAATCCTACGATGAGCTCGGCGTGCTCATCGATGCGTTTAACGATATGTTGGCTGAGATTCATAAGCGCGATAAAGCCCTGCGTAACGCCAAGAAAACCCTCGAATTACGCGTAATAAAACGTACGCATGATCTAGAGGCGGCAAAAGAACAGGCAGTGGCTGCCAACCAGGCAAAAAGCCAATTCCTGGCCAATATGAGTCATGAGCTGCGCACACCAATGCATGCTATTCTAAGCTATGCGAACTTCGGTATGGAAGAAATCGATGAATCCAAGAAAGAGGATCTCTATCGCTATTTTTCCCGCGTGCGGGATAGCGGTACTCGCCTCCTTTCCTTGCTCAACAACCTGCTGGATCTCTCCAAGCTCGAAGCAGGGAAAATGGAGTTCGATATGCATAAAAACGATCTCCAGAAAGCCGTGCGCACCGTTTCACGCGAGCTCAAAGGCTTGCTGGATGAGAACAAGCTCGAATTGGTGGTAGAAGAGCCCAAAATGTCCACCGTGGCTATATATGATTCCGGTAAAATTGTGCAGGTAATCTATAACTTCCTCTCCAATGCGATAAAATTCTCTTCCGAAGGCAGCAAGATTGTCTTAAGCTATCGCCATGAAAATATGCAGCCCAATGGCGGAGAATCTATCCAAGGTGTTGCCCTATCTGTCGCCGATGAGGGTATTGGTATTCCAGAAGATGAGTTAGAGAGCGTGTTTGATAAATTCATGCAGAGCAGTAAAACAAAAACTGGCGCTGGTGGCACGGGGCTAGGCCTCGCTATCTGTTCAGAGATTATCGGCGAGCATAAAGGGCTCATCAGAGCAGAAAATAATGATAAAGGTGGGGCCACCTTCACCTTCACTATACCTGTAGAGGGAAGGGACGCTATTACAGCAAAGACTACGAAGAAAACATCAAAACCGCACCACCAGGAGAATATAAATGGTAGATAACCCGTTAAAAGCGATGGCTGAAAGCGCCAAGCTCGTTGAGCAGCCGCTAAAAATCATGGCGGTAGATGATGAAGAATTTAACCTAGAAATCCTCATCAAACACCTTGAAGGGGCCGGTTATCAAACAATCAGCTTTGGCAGTGGGGATGACGCGTGGTTTCACTTGCAAAAAAATCCCACTGATGTGGATATTATCCTGCTGGATAAAATGATGCCAGGGATGAGTGGGCTTGAAGTATTAAAGAAAATCAAAGAGCACCCAGAGCTAGACCACATCACCGTCATATTACAAACCGCTTCTGTTGGCGCGCAGGAAGTGGCTGAAGGCATTGAAGCTGGCGCCTATTACTATCTCACCAAGCCATATGCTGCGGAAGTTCTCCTCTCTATAGTTAACGCAGCGGCGGAAGATTATAAACAGCGCAACTACCTCAAAAGCGAGGTAGAGAAAAAAGATACGGTGCTTCAAATCACCAAGAAAAGTGAATTTGAACTCCGTACCATCGATGAAGCACGTGCCTTGTCTTCCTATCTCTCCAGTTTTTTCGCCGATCCGCCGCGCGTGTTGGTTGGCCTGTCTGCTCTTATAATCAACGCCATTGAGCACGGCAATCTGGGTATCGGCTATGAGAAAAAAAGCGAGCTGGTATCCAATAATACATTGGAGAAGGAGGTGGAAAGACTCCTCCGGGTGCCAGAAAATCAGGATAAGAAAATTCAAGTCACATTAGAAAAAGAGGGCAGCAAGGTTATCATTCACATTAAAGACCAAGGTGAGGGCTTTGATTGGAAAGAGTATCTTGATTTTGATCCTTCACGCATGACCGACCCCAATGGTCGTGGCATTGCCATGGCCCATATTATGTCTCCTGGCACAATAGAGTTCCTGAATAAAGGCAATGAAGTGCTCTACACCATCGACCTAGAGAAAGAAAAAGAAGAAGCCGAATCTCGTGGTGAATCACAATAGGGCAATGTTATGGCGCGTCTTTCTCACATACTCCTCGTTGATGATAATATCCACCGCATCTATAACAACACATTGGTGCTGAGGGAGTTTGCCGACTGCGTTATTTCCCATGCAAAGAACGCGGAAGAGGCCATAAAAAGTGTTAAAGATATCTGGTTTGATGTCATTTTTATCCACTGTGATATTGAAAATAACCAAGGATTTACTGCGGCGCATGACATTGAGTCATTACAGAAAAAAGGCCATATTGAGCCCGTTATCCTAACGGGTCTTACGCTTTCGCCTGAAAAATATGAAAAAGATGCGCGCAAAGCAGGAATAAGCATGCTTTTCAATGATCCACTCACCATAGAGCAATTAAGGAAAAGTGAGGAGGTAAAGGCCGCACTTCGTTCAGTAACCTCTGCGAAAGTGAGAGCGGTGCATGGTAGATTCGCTGCGGAAGGACATAATAAATATACCCAAAAACAGCGCTCTGCCATCAAAACACTCAATCTCTCTCAGGATTTCACGAAAGAGCATGTGAAGGATCAATATCGGAAATTAGTCAAAGAGTGCCACCCGGATATCGTACAAACAAATGAGGCAACCAAAGAGCGTTTTTATCAGATTAATCAGGCGTATGAAACCCTACTAGATGTGTTTGATGATCAGGCGGCCTAGCAATTACCACCCACCATGCAGCTTCTCAATATTCTGCTGCACCATCGAAACAAAATGTGCCAAATTCCGAACATTCTTACGTTGCCCTTCTTGGGTCAGGTGCTTAATATACACGTGTAAATTATGGCGTATCTTTTCGCCCTCCGGCACTTCATCGCTTCCCTGCAGGTTTTGAATAACACGTATTGCAAGCAGTACCACATCATGCATCGAATGGTGCAGCCCACCACGTTTATACAGCGCTTCTGTACCTTGGTGATTTTCAATAAGTTTCAATATATCAGGGTATTTGATGCCGGTAATATTAGTAGCAATCACTACAAACAGGGTGAGATTGCCCCAGGCAAGCGCAGGCACCGCAGTCACATGCCCATCGCCCAAACTATCAAGCAAACGCGCTAATTCTCCATCTTCCTTTTTTATCTCGTCCTCTAGCGTTCCATTTTCTTCCAATTGATCAACCAAATCCATCAGTTCAGACGTGATATCCTGCTGCGCCATCAGCTTAATAGCAGCAATCTCTCCGCTTTCCTGGAAAAGCGTATGAATTTCTTCGAAAGACGTGTGATAGCGCGCCTCCAGCCGCTTCTTCATCTTATCTGAAATCGTGGTGGCAATTTTTGTCATAATCTTCTGCTTAATATTGCCGCGTTGGATCAGTGAATCGATAATCTTCTCGTTATTCGAAAAATCCCCAACGACTTTGTCATAGCTATCATCGCTTATTTCCGCACCAGCGTTATGCAGCAATGTACCTACCACCTCTTCTTTTCCTTGTTCGACCAGCGCATCTGAAACACTTGCAGCAACCTGTACCCGTTTAGCAATCGCCATCTGATGTGCAGCATTCTCCGTTTCCTTAATGATCTCAATTAGGTCGTTATCGTTAAATACTTCAGAAAATTCCAGCACCGGGCAGGCAACCGTCTCTACATCTTTCGCTAAAGACAACACCACATCTTTCGGTACGATGCTGCTGCTCACAATGCTTGCGGAGAGCACTTTACGCACTTCGATTTCGGTATCTTTTAGTAAGTGGCGAAAGATTTGTTCCGAAATCTTTAGCTCACTCTCTGTAAACTCTTCAGAAACATACTGTTTACAGAGTTTCTGCACTACTTGCAGCTTCGTTCCAATATCAGAACTCTGGGAAAGCGCTTCTACGTCAGATTGGGACAGGTGTTCTTTACTCGTCATCAAAAAATAAGTGCAATGTTAACTAGAATTGGTGCGGTAAAGCACAATCTATAGTAGTATATATCGGCTGTAACAAAGCTTGAGTAAGCACTATAGTAGGCTGCTTGGAAAACTCAAACCTTTTCCTGCCAGAATGCTTGCATATTCGTTGCTTACGGCATAAAAATTGCTTCGATATCCTAAAGGGGGAATGTAGTACATGCGTATTACAAAAATAATCGCCACGATGCTCATATTTGCTATGCCTGTGTTGCTTCCAGATGCGGCACAGAGCGCTGGTGGTAGCAAAAAACCCGAAATAAATGAGACAGAGCGCCGCGTGATTGGCCTGTTAGACAAAATCGATGAAGAGTCTGATGAGCGCCATAAAATTATCGAAAAACTCAATGAAGTCCATGAAGAGGGCCTCCCCTATATTTTTAAAATGCTTCACGATGGAAGTGATGAAATGCAGCAAAAAGCAGCCTATGCGCTGGGTAGGATGCGTATAGAGCCAGATGAAATCGTGCCTGCGCTCACCAAAGCCCTTTCTTATGGTGAGCGTGTCCATGTTTCTGCCAGCCAGTCACTGCGCCGTGTTGGGGAAAAAGCGCTACCGACCTTCCTAAAAGCCCTAAAAAGCGACGATAGCGACATTCGCGAAAGTGCGGTCTTCGCCATTGGCCGTATGCGCATTAACTCAAAAGTGTCGGTACACGCTCTTCTGCGTGCCATGCAGGATGAAGATCGTGAGGTCCGTGGTAGCGCCGCCTATGCCCTGGGAGAGGTGCGCGCTAGAAGCCCAGAGGTGGTCGCCGCACTCATCGCAGCACTGCAAGAAAAAGATAACCGCATGCGCATTAACAGCGCAAAAGCATTAGAAAAAATCGGCAGGCCCGCGGCAGAGAAAGCCGTACCCGCACTCATCGCCAGCCTGGAAGATCCGAATGTCTGGGTGCGGAAAAACGCATCCCGCGCGCTGAAAAAAATCGATACGCCCGAGGCGCGCAAAGCGCTCGATGAACACAGCCTATAATATAAGGGTAGGGGGTTATTCGTCTTTTTTATCCGCATCACCCGCCGCAGCTGGGGGTGGCTTCTTGCGGTTGCGTTTTAATGCCACCATCGAGGTGAAATAGCCCTGCGGTTCTGAGGCTTCTTCCTCACCGCCCGCTTCTTTCTTATCCTGGCCAGGTAGTGCACTATTCGGCTGATAGGTATTCTCTTCCGCCTCAATATAATACCCACCATCATCCGCCGTCTTAATCTCTAAGATATATTTCTGCACCGGCGAGCCACCCCCTTCCGGCGCCTTCCCATAAATCATGATATACAGCTTATTCTGTGATGGGATGCTTACTTCAGGATATTCTTCGTGCAATTGCTGAAATTCTGCTTCCACATGCTGCAATGTCGAATAAATCTTCTTTTTCTTCACACTGCGCAAAATTGGGTGACCCCAATTGGGGTGTCGGTGTTTCGGCCGCTTCCGCTGTGGGTGATATTTCAGCTCCGCCTCTACCTTAGACATACCTAAGGTCAGCTTGCCTTTATCCGCATCTTTAACCGTCACCATCGCATAATTGCCGGAATACCCGTCTTTTTTCTCTTTATCGGTGAGCGCATAGCCACGCACCCAGAGCAACAGCGATTCGGGATTATTTTCGGATTGATTCTTGGAGAGTACAAAATGCGAGCGTATCGTCTCTAAGCGCTCCAGCGCTTGTTCCCGTGTTGTAAAACGAAACAGCTCGCCCGCCACTGCTTCAATAGTAGGGTTCTTTACGGTAGCATAACGCTTCCTAGGTTTCTTGACCTTTTGCGTGTCTGTCATACGCCCTTCGTCAGATACCAACACAGGCCCTCATTATACCACACTCCCACCCAACGACCTAGTTAAAACATAATTTTCACTAAATCCCCACGTAATACCGCCTCATTTGTCTCCCACCCCGTTTTACGGTAGAATGTGTGTTAGTTAAGCAGTTTAGGTAATACGTATGAGTAAAGGGAAAATTTTTGTTGTAGCACCGTCTGCGCCATTAGATTTGGAGAGACTCAATCCTGAAGACATAACGGTAAAATCTCCTGCTGAACTACTGGAAGGATTTTCAGCAATGGTAGAAGCCTGGGGGTATGAATGTTGTTATCCTGATGACATTTGTGGGCATGAATATTACAGCTGGTCACACACACCGCAGCGCCGTGCTGAACATATTCGAGAAGCTCTCGAAACGCCAGATGTCACGGCAATTTTTTCTGCTATTGGTGGTGGCGGAAGCTACGAGGTAAACGTCTTTTTAGACCGCATGAACAAGCAGAATCCGCTCCCGGAAAGTAACGTACCTTTCATATGTATAAGCGATGCCACCTCTGTAGCGTTATATTTAGAAAAGCATAACCTTGCGACCCATGTACAGGGATCATCAATCTATCATTTTCCATTTCTTTATAAGGAAGTAGAGCCTCAGCAAGTAGTATGCGAGCAACGCCTCCACCAATTTCTTGAGAGCCTTACTACAAACGCTATCAATCAATTTGATATCGAACCTTTAAATGACGCTGCAAAAAATGCCGATACTATCTCCGGAAAACTAGTGGGGGGGTGTAACTATCTCCCCCTTTTTGCGCATAAGACCTCTTATGAACCAGAATGGGAGGGAAATATACTTGCTCTTGAGGGATATAGTGCACCTGGCGTAAAGACGGGTACGGTACATGGTGCAATCCAAGCATTAGGTAACATGTGCAACGTATTAGAAAAAGTGTCTGCTATCGCCATTGGGTATGAATACGGTGGTGATGCAGAAACAGTAAAACGTCAAAAAGAAGAAGTAAGAAAGTTTGCCGAGCAACTCAATGTTCCTTTTTTTCGAGGGCTGCAATTTGGTCATAACAGTCCACTACACTGTATTTCCATGGGCACGGAGTGTCAGATTATTGGTGGTGAAAAGCCCAGCATCACCATTCAAAGCCTCCGTACAGAAAAGAATCCTACGCGATACCTTCCGCCTAAGCGGCCCAGCAGTCCCGCCCCGAGGTCAGATTGGCCAGATATGGGCGATATCAATGAGGCAGACCTCTTCCCCATCAACACCGCGGCCAAAACACAGCAGCTTTCCAAGGGGGTGATAGAAGGTGTCGGCAATGAAGTGCTAAAAGGGCCTAGCCCTCAGGAAAATTTTATTGGGAATCTAATACGCAACAATGCTCCGTCAAAAGGTGCACATGTGTTGGTGAGTATTATCCCTGCTGATGAAAGGTGGTCTATGCCTAGTAAGGGCAATGAATGGGGCGCTTTATATCTCTACCACGGCGCGCTTACTAACATGGTGTTGCGTAACCAGCTAGAGGGTGCGCAATCTGTCATTCTCAACAACGTGTTCCCTGACCAGAGATGGGAAAACTATCTAGCGGGTTGGTTAAAAGATTTTGCAGAAGCACACCTACCCAACACACCCGTTTTCATGCGCTCTTCTGATGAAAAAATGCCCAGTAATTTTCGCGCCCAGTTCGTGCCTGTCAAAAAAGAACTTTCTCCTGAAGACCAGGCACAGCGACTTTCAGGTGAAGAGCGTTCGCTATAGATACCTAAAAATCACTCTCTGGCTTAGCTGGTGTGGGTTGGCTGGGTGCTGAAGGAGGCTTTGGCTCTGCTTCTTCAGCTGATGGTGCAGCGCCCGCTTGCGGTGCTTGCTGCGGAGGAGTGGTCGCTGGTTTGGGTGGTTCCGAGGATATATGTGATGCTTGCGTAGCAGCGGCGGCGGGTTGGGCTGGCTGTGGCGCCGGCTGTTGTTGCGGTGCGGGTTGGGTTGGTGTAGCCGCTGGGGCAGGATTGTCTTGTGCGGCCACTGTTGGTGTAAGTGCCACCGCC
>JANQQO010000224.1 GCA_028289305.1 Rickettsiales bacterium
TGTGCTGTTTAACAAAAAAGCGGATTGTGCTTCCTGTCACTCAGGCTGGAATTTTTCTGATGCGAAATATTATGATATTGGCATAGATAACCCGAAAGATTTAGGGGCGGGCGCAGTTTTTCCTGACGATCCTAAGATGAAGCATGCGTTTAAGGCGGTGGGGTTGCGCAACATCGATCGGCGCGCGCCGTATATGCATAATGGATCGCTAAAAACCTTGCGTGAAGTGGTGGAGTTTTATGATCGTGCTGGGGATGTGAAACGGGAGACGGTGCAGATAAAAAAGCTGCATTTAACCGAGCAGGAAAAGGACGATTTGGTCGCTTTCATGCACACGTTAACGAGCGAAGATCCGCCGGTAACGGTCCCCACATTACCGCGATGATTTAGCGTTGTTGTTGGTATTCTCGATAGCGCTGGCTTATCATTAATAGTAATTCTAGGTGGCAATTATACGTAATATGCTCTAACAGGGCTTCATTGGGCTGGAATTTAACCGCAATGCGCGTGCCGTCACTCGTTTCATATTCGAGGAGAAATCCAACTTGCAGCATGTGTTTGAATACAGCCCCGCCTATTTTACGTGAATCTGGCAGGTCGCTAAACACCCGGCCATCCTCCATCACAATAGGAACGGAACCACGAAATTTTTCGTGGTTAAAATGAATAGTGGCTTTGCGTACGCGGGTTTGCACCACTTTCCCATCCTCGATTTTTGCAGCGCCAATGAGCATGGAAAGCTGCTGCTGGATTTGGTTGGCGATGGTGACAATGGCTTTGCCCTGCACGCCATAGCCTTGGTTATTGGCGGTGAACTCAAAGCCGCAGCCAATGATTTCGCCGTCTTCGGCTTCTTGGATGATGGCGCTCTGCTTGGTTTGTTGTGCTATGCTGTGCTGTGGTAGCGCAAGCACGAGGAGGCAGAGAGTGATGATGAAGAATCGCATGGTGTTAAGAATGCCCAAAAAAGTGAGAATATGCAAAAGAATTAATAGCGTGATTTGACCAGTGTATCAATGCCACGTAATTCCTCGAGTAGGGCGGGCATGTCTTCCAGTTTCATCATGCAGGGCCCGTCGCTGGGTGCATTATCAGGGTCTTGGTGGGTTTCCATGAATACTGCCGCGACGCCAACAGCCACTGCTGCACGGGCGAGCACGGGCACGAATTGGCGCTGACCACCGCTGGCGCCGCCTTGGCCGCCGGGTTGTTGTACCGAATGGGTGGCATCGAATACTACGGGGCAGCCAGTTTCTTCTGCCATAATGGGGAGGCTGCGCATGTCAGAGACTAAGGTGTTATAGCCAAAGCAGGTGCCGCGATCTGTGACGGTGACTTGGTCATTGCCGCTTTCGGTGATTTTGCTGACGACATTTTTCATATCCCACGGGGCGAGGAACTGGCCTTTTTTAACATTGATGACCTTGCCGGTATTGGCGGCGGCGATCAGGAGGTCGGTTTGGCGGCAGAGGAAAGCCGGGATTTGCAGGATATCTACCGAATCGGCGATGGAGGTGCATTGCGCTTCGGTATGTACATCGGTGAGCACCGGGCAGTTATAGGTATCGCGAATTTCATTAAAAATAGGGAGGGCTTTTTCAAGCCCAATGCCGCGCGTGCTTTTTAAGCTGGTGCGATTGGCTTTATCGAAAGAGGTTTTATAGATGAGCGGAATGCCGAGCGTGTCGGTGATTTCCTTCAGGCGGCCAGCGGTCTCTAGCGCATGTTCGCGCGATTCCATCTGGCAGGGACCTGCAATGAGCACGAATGGCAGGGTGTTACCCATTTCTATAGCGCCGATAGTGAGGTTTTTTGTCATGGGAGTACTGAATTAGGAAATCGGTTGCGCATTTCTATACAATCTTCACTTTCATCCTTAATATGTATGTTGAAACATGAGTTTTGTATAAATTCTGTTTGCCCGTCGATGAAGCCCTCTTTGTATATAAAGCTTTCTTTCTCAACATCGAAAATACTGTCTACGCCGACTATCCTACCATACCAATACCGTATGAATAGAAGTTTTTCATTAATCCACCGTACCTTTGGTGGAGAAAAGTTTGGGTATGTGTCGTCTAAAAAGATGTCGATTAAATAGTCTCGTTCGTTATAGACATAAAGATTATAGCTTCTTCTGTTCTTTTGTTTTTCTACCAATGCAAACCAGTATCCTGCATTTGGAGAGAGGGTTTTTTCAACTGTATTATCATTATCTTGAAGCGGTATATGTGAAAATGTATCGACTGATAGGTCTTTCTTAGCTTCGCCATGCACAAGTCGGCTTTGTTTCCATATGCGCGGATCACTGCGCCATTCACCAAGTGCTGTATTAGGAATAATACATAGGAAGGCAATGAAGAAGATAGTGCGCATTATTTTGCTTTTTTATTGTGCGCTAACGCTGCTTTCACGAATGAGGCGAAGAGTGGGTGTGGGGCGAAGGGGCGGGATTTAAATTCTGGGTGGAACTGCACGCCGATAAACCAGGGATGGTCTTTATATTCAACGATTTCCGGCAGGAGGCCGTCTGGCGATAGGCCGGAAAATATCAGTCCGACTTTTTCCAGCGCGTCTTTATAATGTACGTTTACTTCATAGCGATGGCGGTGGCGTTCGCTGATTTCCTTTGTGTCATAGATGCTATGGGCGAGGCTGTCCGGCGTTAGCACGCAGGGATAGGCACCGAGGCGCATGGTGCCGCCGAGATCATCATCGGCGCTGCGGGTTTCTTTTTTGCTGCCTTTCGTCCATTCGGTCATAAGGCCGATGAGCGGTTCATCACACTCGCCGAACTCGCTGGAGGAGGCATCAGGTAGGGCGCCGAGGCTGCGTGCCGCTTCGATGACGGCGAGCTGCATGCCGAAGCAGATGCCGAGATAAGGAATCGCGTTTTCGCGCGCAAAACGGGCGGCGAGCATTTTTCCTTCACGCCCGCCTTCGCCAAAGCCACCAGGAACAAGGATGGCGTCTGCTCCGCCGAGCTGTTTTTCCACCGCGCCTTTATCCAGATTGCGGGCATTGACCCAGCGGATATTCACGGTGACGTCATTGGCGATGCCGGCATGGTTTAAGGATTCGGTGATGGATTTATAGGAATCTTTGAGCGAGGTATATTTGCCAACAATGGCGATGGTGACTTCTGCTTTCGGGTTGCGCACGCGCGTGACGATATTTTCCCAGACGTTGAGATCAGGCGTTTTTTCATGCGGCAGGTTGAAGGATTGTAGCACTTGTGCATCGAGGCCCTCTTCGTGATAGTTGATGGGGACGCGGTAGATAGTGTCGGTATCCAGCGCTGGGATTACGGCTTCTTCACGAATGTTACAGAAGAGGGCTATTTTCTTGCGCTCTGAAGCGGGGATGGGGTGTTCCGCACGGCAGAGGAGGATATTGGGACGAATCCCAATCGATTGCAGTTCTTTCACCGAGTGTTGGGTCGGCTTGGTTTTTAGCTCTTTGGCGGCGGCGATATACGGCACGAGTGTGAGATGGATGAACAGCGCCCGCTCGCTGCCAAGCTCATAGCCTAATTGACGAATGGCTTCAAAGAAAGGCAAGCCTTCGATATCCCCCACCGTACCGCCGATTTCGCAGAGTACGAAATCGCTATCCTCGGTATCGCGGAGGACGAATTCTTTGATGAGGTCGGTGATGTGAGGGATGACCTGGACCGTGCCGCCGAGATAGTCGCCACGGCGCTCTTTGGCAAGCAGCTTGGAATAAATCTGCCCGGTGGTGACGTTATCGCCTTTGCGGGCATCGACATTGGTGAAGCGTTCGTAATGGCCGAGATCGAGATCGGTTTCCGCGCCGTCTTCGGTGACGAAGACTTCGCCGTGTTGGGTAGGGCTCATCGTGCCAGGGTCGACATTGAGATAGGGATCGAGCTTGCGCAGGCGGGCGGTATAGCCGCGGGCTTGCAATAATGCGCCGAGACTCGCGGCGGCTAAGCCCTTGCCGAGTGAGGACACCACGCCTCCGGTGATGAAAATGAAGCGTGTGGGATTCTTTTTCGGCATCGTTACTCTGCTATAGGTAAGCTGGGTGTGGAAAGGGGTGTTTCCACGGGGGCTTCCTCTTCTTCGCTTAAGGTTTCTATGGCTGTGGGCGATTCGATGTCATCGGTGATAGAGGCATTGCGGTCGGTATTGCTCGCGATTACTGCAAGTGCCAGGCTATTGACGATGAATAATGTCGCCAGGATGGCGGTGGTTTTAGTTAGCAGATTAGCGCTGGCACGACCAGACATGACCGAATCCAGCCCTCCAGAACCGCTGCCACCGAGTCCAAAACCGTCGGTGCTGCTGCGCTGTAGCAAGATCACTACGATAAGCGCGATGGTAATAATTACATGCACAATTAGCAGGAGTTGCTCCATGATCTATTCCTTGTTGTGCTTAGTTAAAAATCTGTTCGGCAAAGGTTTTAGCGCGTTCTTTGCTTTCTTGCACTAATTTTTCGTCTTCACCGGCATAATAATATAAACATCCACCATATTGCATGTTGAGATAATCGAAGGTGGCTTTGAACGGAGACTCGAATCCTTCCGGGATATGTTTTTGAAATCCTGCGGAAATAACGAAGCAGGTTTTATCCTGCAAGGCCCGGCCGATGGGCTTTTCGATGGTGATGAGGTCGGTGAAGCGGTCGAAAAAAGTTTTGAGCACGGCGCTCATGGAATACCAATAGACCGGTGTGGCGAAGACAATATGCGCGCTTTCGGCCATTTGCTTGGCGATAGGGAGAAAGTCATCACTGCGGTTGGCGTGGCTGTAATCGTAATAGCCGATGGTTTTTTCCATCAGATCAATGAGTTCAGCATCGCGGTTTTGGACGACAGAGGAGACGGCCTGCATGGTGCCGCCATCATTGCGTGAGCTGCCGAAGATGATGAGGGGAGCGGTCATGTAGCGGCCTGAATGATGTGGGAGAATGCGGTGGCATCGAGGCTTGCACCGCCGACAAGCACGCCAGCGACATGCGGTGCGTGCACGATGTCGTGGGCGTTATCAGGCTTGACTGAGCCGCCATAAAGCACGGCGGCGTTACCGAAATCGGGCAGGTGGGTGGCGATACAGTCGGTGATATGGGCGTGTACCTCACTGATTTGTGCTATTTCTGGGATTTCTCCGCTGCCGATAGCCCAGACGGGCTCATAGGCAATCACGGTGTTTTCTGTGGTGGCACAGTGCGGGAGTGAGGCGGTGAGCTGGGCCTGGATGACATCTTGCGTGTGGCCGTTATTGCGTTCTTCTAGGGTTTCGCCGACGCAAATAATCGTAGTAAGCCCGACATTATGGGCGGCGATGGCTTTTTTTGCGACCGTCTCGCTGGTTTCACCGTGATGTTGGCGGCGTTCAGAATGGCCGAGGATGACGTAATCACAGCCGGCGTCTTTTAGCATCGCTGCGCTGATATCGCCGGTATGGGCACCTTTTTCCTCCCAGTGGCAATCCTGCGCGCCAAGCTGGATAGGTGTTTCGTGTAAGGCGGTATGGAGTGTGGTAAGCAGAGTGGCAGCCGGACATAGTATGACGGTGGTATCGGCAACGGCCGGTGCATCAGCGATGCTGCGTGCGAGGGTGCTGCCATCTTCTTTAAGGCCGTGCATTTTCCAATTTCCAACAATATAGCGCATGGTTGTCTGTCCCAGATTTTGCCGGCCATTGTCTATCATATTGCACAAAATTAATCTAGTGCTTCAATCGCGGGTGCAAAAAAGCGAAAGAAGGTGCGAATTCCTTATTGCGGGCAGGCGCAGGAGGTTTTATCGTGCGGTGGTGGAAAAAATCGTCAAATTCATTAGTAAGTTTTTTATTCACCTGTTAGTGGTGATGATCATCCTCAGCTTTGCGCTATGGGGCATTGGTGATGTGTTTCGTGGGAATACCAATGCGACGGTAGCACAGGTGGGGGATGTGGAGATCACTCAGCGCGATTTAGACCAGGCGATGCAGCAGGAGATTGCGCGCTTGCGCTCGGTGTTTGGTGAGGCGCTGAATGATCAGGTGCTCCAAAGTTTGAACCTGCGGCAGAATGTGTTGCTGCAGATGATCAATGAGCACATGTTATTACAAGAAGCAGAGCGGCTGGGTGTGGTGGTCGATAAACAGCAGGTGATCGCAGAGATTAAGACTGTGCCGCAATTTCAGAATGTGGAAGGCCAGTTCGATAAGGTGGCGTTTCAGGAATTTTTGCGCCATACGCGCCAGAGTGAGGCGGCATTTGTTACGCAGCTAAAGGATAATCTGGCTATTGGTGCATTGGCGGAAGCGGTGGCGGCGCACCCGCCGATAATAGAAGCACAGATCGATCAGTTGCTTGCATTTGAAGGCGAGCAGCGCGTGGCGGAATATATTACTATTCCAGAAACAGCGGTGACGCGGGTGGCGGAGCCGAGCGATACCGAGTTGGTGACGTATTATGATGCCGAGAAGGAGGCGTTTGCCGCGCCAGAATATCGGGATGTGAGCTATGTCTTGCTAGATGAACAGGTGGTGGCGAGTGAGCTGCATATAGACGAGGCAGTGCTGCAAGAGGCCTATGAGAGCCGGGTAGATGAGTTTACTACGCCGGAATTGCGTACGTTATTGCATATTCGGTTTGACCAGGAGGCGGAAGCGAAAGAGGCCTATGCAGCGTTGCAGGAAGGGAAGGATTTTGTGGCAGTGGCTGTAGAGGCGGGCCAGAGCGAGGAGGAGGTGCAATACGGCAAGGCAAGCCGGGTGGATTTATTGCAGGAATTTTCCGACGCGGTGTTTGGGCTAGAGAAAAAGCAGTTTAGTGCGCCGCTCACAAGTCCGCTGGGGTGGCATATTTTTTACGTACAAGATATTACACCAGAGCAGCAGCAGTCTTTTACTGCGGTGAAAGACCAGCTAGCGCAGGAATTGAAAGAAACGCAATCTGCAGATGCGCTCTATACATTGGCGAATGCGCTGGAGGATAGTTTGGCTGGTGGTGCGCTGCTCGAAGAGGCGGCTGCCACGCTGAATCTGCCGATTCTGCAGGCGGTGGCTTTGGGAATGGATGGAAAAAGCCAGGCAGGGGAGGCAATAGCGCTGCCGCTGCAGCAACGCTTCTTGCAGGAAGCCTTTGCCGTGCCGGAAGGGGAGATATCGCATTTTATTCAGAGCGAGGATGGGGCGCAGGCATTTATTTTGCGCGTGGATAAGATAACGCCGCCACGCATCAAAGCGCTGGATGAGGTGAAAGCCCTGGTGACTACGGCATGGAAGCAGGATCAAAAAGCAGCGAAGCTCGAAGAGTTAGCAGAAGGCGCTGCTGAGGCGCTGAAAAAAGGAGGGACGACGTTGCAGCAGCAGGCCACGCAGTTTAACGTGTCTGTGAAGCGGAGCAAGGAGCTGACGCGTGCTGCGGCACGAGAGCGGTCTGCCCTGCCGCTGGATTTGGTGGATGCGCTATTTGCACTACAGAAAGGTGAGGTGAGTGAGGCGTATGCTGCGCCTTCTGGAGGATATGTGATTGCCACGCTGGCGGAGGTGATTCCGGCGGATATGACTGATGTGGCGGCGCGGCGTGCGGTACGGCAGCAGCTGCGTGAAACCCTATCACAGGAATTACTAACGCAGTATATGGTGTATTTGCAGCAGCGCTATCCTGTGGATATTTATCTGGAGTCCGACTCTTCTACGGAAGGGTAGCGTGATTAGCGGTTTCTTGTGGGCCATTCTCCAACATTAGAGGAATTTGTGAGCGCCGCGCAAGCGGGCACGCCGCAGCTGGTGTGGAAGAAACTTTCTGTGGATACGGAAACGCCGGTGTCGGCGATGTTGAAGCTATTGCCGCTGAGCCCGTATCATCTGTTGTTTGAATCGGTGGAAGGCGGGCAGAACCGTGCGCGCTATTCGATTATCGCGCTGGATCCGGATATGATGTGGCGGGTGGTGGATGGTGTGCCGCAGGTGAATCGTCAGGCGGCAGCAGCGCCGGAGCAGTTTGATGCGCAGGAAGGCGATGTGTTCACCGCGTTGCGCGCGGTGTTGGCTGAGTCTCAGCTTGATATTCCTTCCGAATTACCGCCTATGGCTACCGGGCTTTTTGGCTATATGGCGTATGATATGGTGAAATATATGGAGCGCCTGCCGGATGAGAATCCAGCGGTGATTGGGGTGCCGCAAGCCTGGTATATGCGGCCGCGGATAACGGTGATATTTGATTCGGTGAAGGATGAGGCGTTGATTATCACGCCGGTTTGGGCGGATGCGTTGCAGGACGCGGAAGCGGCATATACGCAGGCGCTAGCGCGGATCGCGCGGATTGTGGAGGCGTTGCGTGCGCCGGCGCCGGCGCTGGAGACGAATGCGGGTGAGGTAGGGCCGTTTACGGCGGCGCTGGATGAGGCGGCGTATGCCGCAGTGGTGGAGCAGGCGAAGGAATATATACGCGCAGGTGATGTATTCCAGGTGGTGCCGTCACGGCGGATAGAGGGGGCATTTCCCTTGCCACCTTTTGCACTTTATCGGGCGTTGCGCCAGCTGAACCCGTCGCCGTATTTGTTTTATTTGAGTTGCGGCGAGGGCGTATTGGTAGGGTCGAGCCCTGAGATTTTGGTGCGGGTACATGAAGGTATGGTGACGATTCGCCCGATTGCTGGTACGCGCCCGCGTGGGAAGGATGCGGCCGAGGATAAGGCGCTGGAGGCAGATTTGCTGGCAGACGAGAAGGAATTGGCGGAGCATTTGATGTTGCTGGATTTGGGGCGCAATGATGTGGGTCGGGTGGCAGAGCCGGCGAGTGTGCGCGTGACGGAGCAAATGGTGATTGAACGTTATTCGCATGTGATGCATATTGTGTCTAACGTGGAAGGTGATATGCGGGCGGAATGTGATGCGGTGGATGCGCTGATTGCGGGCTTTCCAGCGGGTACGGTGAGTGGCGCGCCGAAGATTCGTGCGATGGAGATTATCGATGAGCTGGAGCCGGTGAAGCGTGAGTTTTATGCAGGTACGGTAGGGTATTTCTCCGCGGGCGGAGATATGGATACGTGTATTGCGCTACGCACTGGGTTGGTGAAAGATGGAGTGCTGTATTTGCAGGCAGGAGGCGGTATTGTGGCGGATAGCGTGCCGCATAACGAATTTGTGGAGACGGAAAATAAAGCTGGCGCATTGATGAGTGCGGCACAGAAGGCAAAAGAGTTTATT
>JANQQO010000226.1 GCA_028289305.1 Rickettsiales bacterium
CGCAGGGCCATTGCCGGAGCCGGTGGTGTTTAGGGGAGTGAAGCTCGGGATCTTTATCTGTGAGGATATGTGGCAGAATAAGGTGATGGGAGCGCTGAAAGACGCGGATATTCTGATTTCGATTAATGCTTCGCCATTTGAGGTGGGCAAGCATAAGAAGCGGGTGGAACGGGCGAATGCGGCTGTGGAAGCGACTGGCAAGCCGGTGGTGTATGTGAATCAGCTCTGTGGCCAGGATGATTTGGTGTTTGATGGGGATTCATTCGTGCTGTCTGCGATGAAGCAAGTGATGCTCAGGCTATCGCGTTCAGAGGAAGCGGTGGTGACAACGCAGTGGGAGAATGTAGAAGGAGCATGGCGTGTGACGCCGGGTGAAAGCAAAGAATATGACTGCGAAGAGGAGGTGGTCTATCTGGCGATGATGCTGGGGCTACGCGATTACGTAGAGAAGAACGGATTTCCAGGTGTGTTGATTGGACTTTCGGGTGGTATTGATTCGGCGCTGACCGCAGCGGTGGCGGTGGATGCGCTAGGCAAAGACCGGGTGCATCTTTATATGCTACCATCGCGTTATACCTCAGAGGAGAGCACGCGGGATGCAGCGGAAATGGCGAATAATTTAGGTGCGGAGCTTTATACGATTCCTATTGAGCCGATGCTGAAGACGGCGGATGCGAGTTTGGAGCCGTTTTTCCATGGGGTGGATGAGAATGTGACGGAGGAGAATATCCAATCACGCATACGCGGGCTGTTGCTAATGGCGCTGAGTAATAAATTTGGCTGGATGGTGATGGCGACAGGTAATAAGTCGGAGATGGCGACGGGGTATGCGACGCTGTATGGCGATATGTGCGGTGGGTATTCGGTGTTAAAGGATGTGTATAAAACGCAAGTCTATGCGCTGAGTGCATGGCGTAATGCGCATGTGCCAGAGGTGGGTGCTGGGCCGAGTGGGGAGGTAATACCCAGTAATGTGATCACCAAGGCGCCAACGGCGGAATTGCGGCATGGGCAGACCGATCAAGATAGCCTGCCACCCTATGATGTGTTGGATGCTGTATTGTATCAGCTGATTGAAGAGCGGAAAGGGATTCAAGAGATTGTGGATTCTGGACATGCGGCGGATATGGTGGAGAAGGTGTATCGCCTGGTGCATGCAGCAGAGTATAAGCGCCGGCAGTCTGCGCCAGGGGTGAAGGTATCGCAGCGACCATTTGGGCGGGATCGACGCTATCCCATCACCAATAAGTTTGCATCTTAGGCGCTTTGTGGGTATGTCGGTGGTATGTTAACACGTTTTGCACCAAGCCCGACGGGCTATTTACATATTGGGAATGTACGCACCGCCCTTATTTGTTGGCTGTATGCCAAGAAACAGGGGGGCGAGCTGTTGCTGCGTATTGATGATACCGATACTGAGCGCTCGCAGGAGGAATATGTTGAGGGCATTAAGGAAGATCTGGAGTGGCTCGGGATTGGCTGGGATAAAATCATGCGTCAGTCAGAGCGCTTTGCAGCCTATGATACGGCGGTGGAGAAGCTGAAAGAGGCAGGGCGGCTCTATGCCTGTTATGAAACGCAGGAAGAGCTGGAGATTAAGCGCAAGATGTTGCTGGGGCGTGGGTTGCCGCCGATTTATGATCGGGAGGGGCTGGATTTAAGCGAGGAAAAAAGGCAAGAATATGAAGCAGAAGGGCGCACACCGCATTGGCGCTTTTTGTTGAATGACGCGGCGATTGAGTGGGAAGACGTCATTCGCGGTGCGACACATTTTGAAGGAGCGAAGCTGAGCGACCCGATTTTGGTGCGCGAGAATGGGGCGTATACCTATATGTTGCCTTCGACGGTGGATGATATTGAATTCGCGGTGACGGATGTGGTGCGTGGAGAGGATCATGTGAGTAATACGGCGATACAGATTCAGCTCTTTGAGGCGCTGGGCGGTGCGGTGCCACGCTTTGCGCATAATGCGCTGATTAAGACAAAAGAGGGCAAGCTTTCCAAACGCAAAGGCGGCGCGGAAGTGCGGGAATTACGCGCACAAGGGATTCTGCCGATGGCGGTGAATAGCTTTTTGGCGAAAGTGGGGACTTCTGACCCGATTGATATCCACCATACGTTGCAGGAATTGGTAGATGCGTTTGATATGCAGAAATTTGGCCGTGCACCAACGGTGTATGCGTTGGAGGATATTACGCGGCTGCATGTGAAGCTGTTGCATCATTTATCGTTTGCGGAGGTGAAAGATCAGCTGGATACTGAGGTGGATGAGGCGTTCTGGCTTTCTGTACGCGGGAATATTGCAACGCTGGAAGAGGTGAAGACCTGGTGGGCGATTTGCAAAGAAGCGCTGGAGCCGTTAGTGGAGGATAAGGAATATACGCATAAGGCAGCGGATTTGCTGCCAGAAGGGGCGTGGGATGCGGATACGTGGGATGCGTGGATTGCGCGGGTGAAAGAAGAAACAGGGCGCAAAGGCAAGCCGCTCTTCATGCCGTTACGCAAGGCGTTGACGGGGATGGAACATGGGCCGGAGCTGAAAGTGATATTGCCGCTTATCGGGCCGGAGAAGGCAAAAGCGCGCTTAAGCGGTGAGGCAGCGTAGTATGGAACTCTCTCTTCATAATTCACTGACAGGAAAGAAGGAGCGGTTTACGCCGATTGATGCGCAGAATGTGCGGATGTATGTGTGCGGACCGACGGTGTATGACAGGCCGCATATTGGGAATGCCCGCGCGGTGGTGGTGTATGACGTGTTATTTCGGATGTTGCAGCATCTCTATGGCGCGGAGCATGTGCGCTATGTACGGAATATTACCGATGTGGATGATAAGATTAATGCAGCGGCAAAAGAGAATGGCGAGCCAATAGAGGCGCTGACCGAGCGGGTGATCGCTTGGTTTCATGCGGATATGGCAGCACTCGGGAATGCAGTGCCAACGGAAGAGCCACGGGCGACTACGCATATCCAGCAAATGATTACGATGATTGAGCGGCTGATTGAGAATGAAAAAGCCTATGTGGCAGAAAAGCATGTGCTGTTTCGGGTGGAGGAAGCACATGATTATGGCAAGCTTTCTGGAAAGAAACTGGAGGAGTTGCAGGCTGGCGCACGCGTGGAAGTGGAGGAATATAAAGAAGCGCCGGGAGACTTTGTGCTGTGGAAACCGGTGGATGATGAGGATGACCCATCGAGTGTGTTTGATAGCCCATGGGGCAGAGGGCGGCCAGGCTGGCATATCGAATGTTCAGCGATGAGCACGGAATATTTAGGAGCGGATTTTGATATTCATGGCGGCGGGGCAGATTTGAAGTTTCCGCATCACGAGAATGAGATTGCGCAGAGTTGCGGCGCCCATCCGGGGAGCCATTATGCGAAATATTGGGTGCATAATGGGTTTGTGACAGTGGATGGCGAGAAGATGGCAAAATCTGCCGGTAATTTTACCACGGTGCGGGAATTGCTGGAGCAGGGCGTGGCAGGGGAGGTGATACGCTATGTATTGCTGAAGACGCATTATCGCAAGCCACTGGATTTTACGCAGCAGGCGCTTGAAGAAGGAAAGCATTTCTTAGATCGCTGCTACCGGCTGTGGAAAAACGTGCAGGCACTGGAGGGGGCGGTGGACGCAGAGGCGGTGCAGGCATATGAAAAAGAGGAGCAGGCGTTTTATGCTGCGCTGCTCGATGATATGAATACGCCACTGGCATTCCAGCATTTTTATGCATTATTAGAGGGGATGACTAAGTTTGCGAATGAGAACCATTCTCAAAATAGTGATGGGCAGGATATAGGGGAGATAAAAGAGCGAATGGAGCAGCTAGCAGGGATTCTGGGTATAATGCAGCAGGATCCTGATGCATGGTTTAGCGAGGGAGTAGACGATAATTTAGCAGAAAAAGTAGAGGCGCTGATTGCTGCGCGGGAAAAAGCACGGGCAGAAAAAAACTGGGCAGAAGCCGATCGTATTAGAGATGAGTTGACAGCACTGGGTGTGATATTGGAAGATGGTCCTTCTGGCACGACATGGAGGCGTGCGTAAATGGCAAAAAAGGAACGCATATATTTATACGACAGCACGTTGCGCGATGGGGCGCAGACGCAAGGGGTGAACTTTACCGTTGTCGATAAGCAGGATATTGCCGAACAGCTTGATGGGCTGGGGATAGATTATATCGAAGGGGGGTGGCCTGGGGCGAACCCTACGGATGATCAGTTTTTTGCGGCATTACCTAGCTTGAAGAAATCGACCATGGTGGCATTTGGTATGACGCGGCGTTCAGGCACGAGTGCGGCGAATGATCCGGGGCTGCATGGCTTGCTGAATACGGGTGTGAAGGCGGTGTGTATTGTTGGCAAGACCTGGGATTTCCACGTGACGCATACGCTAGGCATTTCGCTTGAGCAGAATATAAAGATGATTGGCGAGAGTGTGGCCTATCTGAAAAAGAAAGGCGTGGAGGTGTTGTTTGACGCGGAGCATTTCTTTGATGGGTATAAGGCGCATCGTGAATATGCGTTGAAGGCAGCGAAGGCCGCATATGACAATGGTGCACGCTGGGTAGCGCTGTGTGACACGAACGGAGGCACGCTGCCGCATGAGGTTGAAGCCATTGTGGCGGAGGTGGTGGAACACATACCGGGCGATCACTTAGGCATACATTGTCATAATGA